>JAEXXN010000191.1 GCA_023405875.1 Bacillota bacterium
ATCCAGGGCGGGGAAGGCATAGGCACAATTACCAGGAGAGGCTTCTGGGGAGAGGTAGGACAGCCGGCCATAAATCCCGTTCCACGGAAGATGATAAAAGAAGCCTTGGCCGGAATCTCCCGTGAGGGCTTTGATGTGCTGATATATGCTCCCGGGGGAACTGAGATAGCAAAAAAAACCTTCAATGAAAATATAGGGATCCAGGGAGGCATATCGATAATAGGAACCTCGGGGATCGTTGAGCCTATGTCGGAGGAGGCCTTGAAAAAGACCATTTACCTGGAGGTGGATTCGGCTTATGAGGCCGGGGCCCGGGAGCTTATCCTATTTCCCGGGAATTACGGGGAAAATGTTGTAAAGTCTTTGGGACTCAAGGGTCAGGGCATCAAGATATCCAACTTCATCGGTGATACTCTGCTGTATGTAAGTGAAAAGGGCTTCAGCAGCGTCACGCTGGTGGGTCATATAGGCAAGCTTTCCAAGCTTTCCATCGGTGCCTTCAATACCCATAGCAAAACCTGCGATGTGCGCATAGAGGCTTTTGTATATTATCTGGCCCTGGCCGGAGCGAAGCTGGAGCTTTTGGAAAGCATAAACGGCTGCAAAACCTCGGAGGAAGCGGTAAAGCTCATAATGGAAACAGGAAATGAAGAAATCTTTGACACTATGACAAAGGGCTGTGAAGAACGTATAAGAAGATACCTGAAGAAAAACAGCCCGGATATCAAAGTAATGATGTATTCCATGGATTATGGAATCCTGGGAGGTAACGATGATTAGACTTGTGGGCATGGGTCCCGGGAGCCTGAAGCATATAACGGCGGAGGCCCTGGAGGCAGTAAAGGCGGCAGACAGGGTACTGGCCTTCGGAAGGATAGCAGCAACAGCAAGAGAGATAAGGCCGGATATCCGGGTGATAAATAAGGTGGAGGAGGCCCTGGTCATGTTGAAGTCAGGAGCCGACACCGCAATTCTGGCTTCCGGGGATCCCTGCTTTTACGGCATACTGGATTTCCTTCAGAAGCAGGGGGTGCAGGTAGACGAAGTAGTACCTGGGCTTTCCTCCATGCAATATATGATGGCAAAGCTGAAAAAAAGCTGGCAGGATGCGGCACTTATAAGCTTCCACGGAAGGGAAGCGGAGCTTCGAGGGCTGAAGGAAGGCAAAAGGGCGGTGATCCTTGCGGACAGCAGGCATACTCCGGGCTATATATCGCGCTGCCTCAAGGCTAACGGCATAGAGGGAAGAATATACGCAGGCTTCAACCTGTCCTACGAGGATGAGCTTATAGTAGAAAAAAGAATAGGTGAGGAAATACAGGATGTGAGCAGCCTGGCGCTGGTGGTGGTAGAAAATGAAGTGGATTAGGGACGAGGAGTTTATAAGAGGAAACATACCCATGACCAAGTTTGACGCAAGGGTCATTGCCCTGGCAATGCTGGAGGTAGGCAGGGAAGACACCTTTGTGGATATAGGCGCAGGAACAGGCTCTTTGTCAATACAGGCGGCGCTGCTGGGAGCAAAGGTATATGCACTGGAAAGGGAAGAGGAAGGCATAAGGCTCATAAAGGAAAACTCGGCCAAATTCAATGCAGAACTCCGGATCGTTCACGGCTCAGCCCCAGAGACTCTGGCTTCGGTGAATTGCTTCAATAAGTGCTTTATAGGGGGAAGCGGCGGAAGGATTGAAGAAATCACGGAGGAGGCAGATAAAAGGCTGTCCTCCGGCGGAATGCTGGCGGCAAGCTTTATTGTCCCTGACAATATGGTCCGGCTGAAGCAGCTATTGAAGGAAAAGCGGTATTCCGAAATTGAAGTCAGGCTGGTACAGTCCTCTGTTATTGACCGGACGGGGCTTATGAAGGCAAATAACCCAATTTTTCTGATAAAGGGGAAAAAGCTATGAAAATGGTATACGGAATCGGTATCGGCCCCGGGGATAAAGAGCTGATAACCCTTAAGGCATATAGGCTCATAAGGACCTGTGATTGTGTCTTTATACCGGAAAGCAAGGGAGAGAGCCTTGCGGCAGCAATTGTCCATGAATATATAAAGGATAAGAAGGTAGTTGAACTGAGCTTTCCTATGGGAGAGGACAATAAGCAGCGCTACAGGCAGGGGGCCCGGATAATAAACGAGACCCTGCAGGAGGATGAGGTGGGAGTGTTTCTTACCCTTGGGGACCCTATGACCTACAGCACCTATGCTTATCTGATGCAGGAGCTTGCAGATGTAAATATTGAGACTGAAACAATCCCGGGCATCACCTCCTTTAATGCGGCAGCTTCGGTACTGGGGCTTCCGGTAGTCCTGAGGGACGAGAGCTTTTATCTGGCTGATGGGGCTGTTGACGAAGAAATATTGAAAAGGGTGGACAGCGTATGCATACTGAAGGTGGTCAAGGATAAGGAGAACATAATCAACAGGCTGGAGAAGCATGGCTTTGAATGCATCTATGTAAAGCGCTGCACCCAGGAGGCCCAGAAAATCATGTATGACAGGCGGGAGATGCTGGAGGACAACGACTACATGTCCCTGATATTTGCCAGGAAGGGGAGGTCGTAAAATGATTTATTTTATAGGAGCCGGTCCGGGGGATGCGGACCTGATAACGGTAAAAGGCAGAAGGCTTCTGGAGGCGGCGGATGTCGTCATCTATGCCGGTTCCCTGGTATGGGATGCGCACCTGGAGTTCTGTAAAAAGGGATGTGCGATATACAACAGCGCCTCAATGACCCTTGAGGAAGTTATAAAGGTCATGGCGGAGGCGGAGGCGGGCGGAAAGGACACCGTAAGGCTCCATACCGGAGACCCGACGATTTACGGCGCCATAAGAGAGCAAATGGACTGTTTGAACGAATACAAAATTGCTTATGAAGTTATTCCGGGGGTAAGCTCCTTTACCGCAAGCTGTGCGGCGATAAAAAGGGAGTTCACACTGCCGGGGGTGAGCCAGACGCTGATAATAACAAGGCTGGAAGGCAGGACGCCTGTTCCTGAAGCTGAGAGCCTGGAGCTTCTGGCGGCACATAAATGCTCCATGGCGATTTTTCTGTCTGTGCAGGATATAGAAAAGGTTGTGGAAAAGCTTGCACAAGGCTATGGAAGCCGTGATGTGCCGGTGGCGGTGGTATATAAAGCCACCTGGCCCGAGCAGAAGATAATATCCGGAACACTGGGGGATATTGCCGGCAAGGTTAAAAATGAGGGTATAAATAATTTCTCACAGATACTTGTAGGCGGTTTTATAGAGGGCGGATACGACAGGTCGCTTTTGTATCATCCCGGCTTCAGCCATGCTTTCCGGGAGGGGAGCAAATGAAGCTTGCATGCATAGCTTTTACTCAGTCAGGATTGGAAATTGCGGAAAGGCTCAGGCGAAGTGAAGGATTTGAGGTTGATATATTTGACAAGTACAGCTACAAGGATCGGCTCGAGGATATTTTCAGCCGGTACAAATATATAGCCTTTATATCCTCGACAGGTATAGCCGTAAGATTGTGCGCACCTTTTCTTGTGCATAAGACGATAGACCCGGCTATTGCAGTAGTGGATGACCTGGGGAGGTTTTCCATAAGCCTGGTATCAGGACACCTGGGAGGGGCTAATGAGCTGGCATTGAAGCTTTCTGAAGTGTTGGACTGCCAGCCGGTCATAACAACTGCCTCGGATGGAAGAGGTATTCAGTCTGTGGATATGTTTGCAAAGTTCAACGGATTGTTTATCGAGAGCCTGGAGGATGCAAAAAAAATAACAGCCATGATGCTGGAGCATAAGGGTATAAGGCTGGAATCGGAAGTCCGGCTTCAACCGGACTACGGCAATATATCCGATACCGATTATGAGGCTGTTATTATTGTCAGTTCCAGGGAGTGGATATCCGAAGAAAAGCCCCACTGCATCCTGCGGCCCCGCAACCTTAACCTTGGTATCGGCTGCAGGCGGGGAAAGACCAGAGAAGAAATATTGGGAGCTATTAACGAGGTATTTGAAAAATACAATCTAAGCACAAAAAGCATAAAAGCGGTAGGGACGGTGGACATAAAAAGCGATGAGGCGGGAATTATAGACGCCTGCAAGGAGCTGGGCTGCACCATGAGTGTATATGGCCGGGAGGATATAGGCAAGATACAGGGCATGTTTGCAGCCAGTGAATTTGTAAAGTCGCAGATAGGGGTGACCTCAGTATGCGAGCCCTGTGCCCATCTTTTGGGCGGCAAGCTGATAGTACCCAAAACCGCTGTAAACGGAATAACTATTGCTGTAACCAGGGAGGAATGAAATGGCTAAGGTTTATGTAGCGGGCATAGGCCCCGGGGGGATGGAGCACATGACCCTGAAAGCGTTGGAGGCTATCAAAAAATGTGAGGTTGTTGTAGGCTATACTTTTTATATGGAGCTCATCAAGGAGCTGACAGCGGGGAAAAAGGTCATAAAGACCGGCATGAAGGGAGAGCTGGAGCGGTGCAGGATGGCTATAGAGGAAGCTAGGAAAGGCCTTGATACCTGCATTATCAGCACCGGAGATCCCGGGCTTTACGGGATGGCGGGGCCGATACTTGAGCTGGCAGAGGATGTGGAGGTGGAAATCATTCCCGGAGTAACCTCAGCCTTTTGTGCTGCTGCCGAGGTGGGAGCCCCGATAATGCATGATTGCTGTACCATAAGCCTGAGCGACCTGCTGACCCCATGGGAAGCCATCGAGAAGCGGCTTCATGCAGCGGCAGAGGCTGATTTTGTAATCTCCCTGTACAACCCTAAAAGCAAGGGGAGACCGGAAAATATCAATAAGGCGGTAAGTATAATTTCACATTATAAAGGGCCGGCAACACCCGTGGCCCTGGTCAAAAATGCGGGACGTGAAGGAAACGAAAGACTCCTGGTAACCCTGGGCACTATTGACTATGGCTTCATAGATATGATGACGGTAGTAATCATAGGCAACAGCAATACCTATATAAAGGACGGCCGGATGATCACGCCGAGGGGGTATGCCCTTTGATATGGATAATAGGCGGAACCAGTGAGGCCAAGGAGCTTTTAGGCAGGCTCAAGGGCAGGAAGGAATTTATTGCAACGGTAGCCACCTACAGCGGGGCAGAGGTCCTTGAGGGACAGCAGGCTATTGTCGGAAGGCTGGGCTATGACGAAATGGTGCAGCTCATAAAGGAAAATCATATAGATACCGTTGTGGATATGTCCCATCCTTATGCTGTTGAAGTTACGGAGAATGCAAAAGCAGCCTGCGGGACCGCGGGTATCCGTTATATAAGGTTTGTAAGAGGCAGCTCGGAAATGGAAGGTTGTACCCTTGTTGAGTCTGTGGAAAAGTGCGCCTCATATCTTGAAGGTATAAAAGAATGCGTTTTCTTTACTACCGGAATTAAGAACATCAAGGATTTTGAAAGGATCAGGGGAAACAACCGTTTTGTTTACAGGGTGCTGCCCTCCGTTTTCAGCATCCGGGAATGTGTGGAGCAGGGGATCAGGATGGAGGACATTGTCGCCATACTGGGACCTGTGTCGGAGGATTTGAATTATCAGATGTTCAAGGAATACAAGGCGGGATATGTAGTGATGAAAGACAGCGGCAAAGAGGGAGGCACACAGGAAAAGATAAAGGCCTGCAAAAGGCTGGGTATAACTCCCATAGTCATTTTGAGACAGTGCCCGGAGGAAGGGATAGGGGACATAAATGAGCTGTTATGCATGCTGGTTTAACTTG
Source organism: Bacillota bacterium (assembly GCA_023405875.1). Taxonomy (GTDB): domain Bacteria; phylum Bacillota; class Clostridia; order Lutisporales; family Lutisporaceae; genus BRH-c25. Next base: position 5,727 of record JAEXXN010000191.1, read on the forward strand.
TTATCAACCGGCACAACAGATTGATCTAGGAGGAAAGTAATGAAAAAAGCAATTATTTTAATGATTATATTTTGTACGGCAGTTGTTTTATTTACAGGCTGCGGGAAGGTAGAAAACCCGCCTGCGGCGGCACCGGAAAGCCTTGAAGCTTCTGAAGACGCCATAACTGTTGTGGACGCCCTGGGAAAGACGGTAGTATTGAAGAAAAATCCCCAAAGAGTGGTCTGCCTGTATACATCATATGTTGATTTATGGGATCTGTCCGGTGGAAAAGTAGTAGGAAGGGTAGACAGTAAGGAAAATGTTCCGGAGGCTGCAAAAGATGTGGATACGGTGGGTTCGTATTTAAATCCCAATGTAGAGAAGATCCTGGCCCTGCAGCCCGATCTGATTATTCTGAGCTCAGGGGTAAACGGACAGGTGGAGCTGATACCGACCTTTGAGAAAAACGGAATATCACATCTGGCTTTGGAATATACAAATTTTGACGAGTATCTGAATATACTGGACATATTTACCGATCTGACAGGAGAAAAGGAGCTTTACCGGACAAAGGGGCTGGAGGTCAAGGATAAGGTCGATGCCATCATTGCAAGGGTGCCTGAGGACAAGAAGCCTTCGGTATTGCTGCTGCTGAGCTCTTCACAGAATGTCAGCGCCCGGCTGCCTGATTCCACGGTAGGCGACATGCTCCAGGACCTGGGAGCGGTCAATATCGCATATGATCCGAAAATAAAGGCCGAGGAAATGGAAATCTTCAGCATGGAAAGAGTGATAGAAAAGGATCCTGATTTTATACTGGTTCAGACTATGGGAGATGTGGCCCAGTCAACGGCCAGAGTGAAGACGGATATTGAGGGCAACCCGGCATGGGGATACCTTACGGCTGTAAAAGAAGGAAGGTACATTTACCTGCCCAAGGATTTATTCCTGTTCAAGGCAAATGAAAGATATGCCGAAGCCTATGAGCAGCTTGCAAGGATACTGTATCCTGAGGTGTTTGAATAGCGGCATGTTCCGCAAAATAGGCAGGGTTGCTGAAGAAGGGATCGAAAAGAGTGGAGCAATATTATGAAGCCGGCGTTAAAGACATTGGAAGCAAGGAGCATAAAGGGGTTTTCAGAAACAGAAAGCTGCATGGAAAGCGGATCGCATTGATAATTTTTCTTGCCGCCCTATGTCTGGGAAGCTTTATCTTCAGTGTGGGGAACGGCTCCCTTAAGCTTACGGCGGCAGAGGTTATCAGGGCATTGTTTATTGAAAAGGATACAATAAGCCATCAGATAATATGGAATGTACGACTGCCCAGGACCCTCACCGCAGGGCTTGTGGGAATGTGCCTTTCGCTTTCGGGAGTGATACTGCAGGGAGTTATGAGAAATCCCCTGGCAGCTCCCAATATTATTGGGGTATCCTCGGGGGCGGGGCTTGCGGCATTTATAATTCTCATCATTTTCCCCCATTATTATTATCTGGTACCTGCCGGCGCTTTTGCCGGGGCTTTGCTTACAACAATGCTGGTATATATCATGGCATGGAAAAACGGTATACAGCCCATGAGGCTGATACTTGCCGGAGTGGCGGTATCCTCTCTTCTCGGAGCAGGCATCAATGCCCTGATGATATTTTTTCCTGAACGGATAATCGGAAATGTGGATTTTCTTATAGGAGGACTATCATCAAGGACATGGCCGCATTTTCATATGCTGTGGCCCTATGCGGTTTTCGGAACGACCATAACGCTGCTGTTTCCCCAGAAGCTCAACATATTGATGCTGGGGGATGACGTGGCTACAGGCCTGGGAGTCAATGTGGAAAGGACCAGACTGATGTTCATAGCCTTTGCCGCGCTGCTTGCGGGAAGCGCTGTAAGTGTGGCTGGGCTCCTGGGCTTTGTGGGACTTATAGTACCCCATACTGCCAGGCTGATAATCGGCTCGGATTACAGGTACTTATTCCCGGCTTCCGCTATTCTCGGGGCGGCAGTGGTAATGCTGTGCGATACTATTGCGAGGATAGTGCTTGATCCTGTGGAGATACCTGTGGGAATCATCATGGCATTATTAGGGGGTCCATTTTTCCTATATCTGCTCAGAGAAAGGAGAAGTATGGGATGATGATATTGCAGGCCAAAGATATAGGGGTCAGCTACAGCGGGAAGGAAGTGCTGAAGGGTGTGGACATCGATGTATCCCGGGGAGATATCGTAACAATAGTAGGACCCAACGGCTCCGGAAAATCCACCATAATGAAGGTGCTGTCAAGGACCTTGAAGCCGAAGCGGGGCAAAGTGCTCCTGGACAACAGGGATATCAGCGGGATGAATACTGTCGGCATCGCACGGAGGCTTGCAGTATTGCCCCAGGTCAAAATGGTTCCTGCCGATTTTACCGTGGAAGCCCTGGTGGGCTATGGAAGATACCCGCACCTGGGCTTCGGAAATAAAATGAAGAAAAAGGATTTTGAAATAATTGATTGGGCAATTGACAGAACAGGTATGACTTCCTTCCGGCACCGGTTTGTAAGGACCCTGTCGGGAGGGGAAAGACAGAGGGCATGGATCGCCATGGCCCTTGCACAGAAATCTGAGATACTGCTGCTGGATGAGCCTACGACATTTTTGGACGTATCCTACCAGCTTGAAATATTGGAGCTTCTGAAGGAATTAAACGGGAGTCTCGGGCTGACCATTGTCATGGTACTCCATGATTTGAACCAGGCTGTGAGATATTCGGATAAAATATATGCATTAAAGGGCGGCTTGCTGTATAAATACAGTGACAGCTGTGAGCTTTTGTCAAAGGAATTATTGAAGGATGTATTCCGGGTGGAAGGGGATATATTGACCGATGAGACAAACAACTGTGATTATTTTATCCCCCAGAGGGTCATACCTTAAGGCTTTCCGGGCGTCCCGCAAGCACTTCTTGTGTTTATAATTGTATAAGACGGAAACAGGCCCGGTACATTTTGTGCCGGTTAAAAGGGAAGACGGGTGCAAATCCCGCGCGGTCCCGCCGCTGTATAAGAGGAGTCCTGACAAAATGCCACTGGGAAACCGGGAAGGCTGTGAGGATGCTGATGCTTGAGCCAGAAGACCTGCCTGTTTTCTATTATTTACTCTGCGAGAGATGGAGGTAATATATATGCAAAAGCTTTATTTTTGCGGATTTGTGTAGGCTGTTTGAAATAGCCTGATGGTCCTTATACTTTAAAAAATTAAAGAGGTGTTATTATGAGTAAAAAAATTCAATTGCTTCTGGGCCTGGTTTTGATGTCGGCCCTTTATCCGGTTTCGGTTTCTGCAATGCATATAATGGAAGGCTTCCTGTCTCCGGGTTGGTGCCTGTTTTGGGCTGCACTGTGCCTCCCGTTTATTATCTGGGGCTTCCGCTCAATACAAAAAACCCTGGCCCAGAATCCTAAACTCAAAATGCTTTTAGCAATGGCGGGAGCCTTTGCCTTTGTACTTTCCGCACTTAAGATACCTTCAGTGACCGGAAGCTGTTCCCATCCTACCGGAGTAGGCCTTGGAGCTATATTATTCGGACCTGCGGCCATGAGTGTACTGGGGCTTATAGTCCTTTTATTCCAGTCACTGCTGCTGGCCCACGGGGGGCTTACTACCCTGGGTGCAAATACTTTTTCCATGGCTATCGTAGGACCCTTTGTAGCATATGCCGTATACAGGCTGGTGACAAAGTCAAATGGTCCCCGTTGGCTTGCGGTATTTCTGGCGGCAGCCCTGGGTGATTTTCTTACCTATGTCGTGACCTCCATACAGCTTGCTCTTGCATATCCTTCTGAAATAGGAGGCTTTGTGGCGTCCCTGACCAAATTTATGGGGATATTTGCCGTAACACAGATACCTCTTGCCATAAGTGAGGGTATACTTACGGTTCTGATATTCAATGCCATTGCAGATTACAGCAAGAATGAACTGAAGGACCTCAAAGTCCTTTCAGAGGAGGTATAATAATGAATATGGAAGCAGCAAAAAATAATAAGAAAAGCCGCTTTTCACAAAACCTTATATTGATTGCAATAGTCATAGCTCTTGCAGTCCTGCCCCTTTTCATTGCCAAGGATGCGGAATTCGGAGGGGCCGACGGGCTGGCAGAGGAAGCAATAGGAGAAATCAATGCCGATTATGAGCCCTGGTTCGCACCGATATTTGAACCGGCAAGCGGAGAGATAGAAAGCCTTCTTTTTGTACTGCAGGCCGCTTTGGGCGCGGGTGTAGTAGGCTACGGCCTCGGCTATATGAAAGGTCAAAGTAAGAGATAAAGAAGGATGCAATATGTTTAATATGGACAAATATGCATATGCTTCAGCCTTAAAGGGTAAGGCTCCTATGGAGAAGCTGGCTTTTGCACTGCTTACCATGGGAGTCTGCCTGTGGGCGACAAGCATACCCATATCACTGGCTGTTGTTCTGATTATGTCATGGGTGACCATCCACAGAGGAGGGACACCCTTTCCTGTTTTGATAAAGCTCATGCTTGTCCCTGCTGCTTTTTTGGTTATAGGAGTGCTTGCAATCGCTTTTGGGGCGGCGGGGGATCAAAGTGTCTTCCTTGCCAGTGCTCCCATAGCAGGAATGTACATAGGTGTAACAAAGGCAGGGGTTGCTACGGCCACAGGGCTCTTTTTCAGGGCCATGGGAGCGGTTTCCTGTCTTTACTATCTTGCCCTGAGCACCCCCATAACGGATATATTGTCGGCTATGAAAAGGCTTGGCTGTCCAAAGCTGCTTCTTGAGCTTATGGGGCTTATATACCGGTGCATTTTTGTGTTCCTGGAAACGGCTGAGACAATGGTTACGGCACAGGATTCAAGGCTGGGCTACCGGAGCCTGAAAACAGGTATGCGCTCATTGGGTGCTCTTGGCTCCACCCTTTTTATCAGAGCTTACAAGCATTCGGAGGATTTATATACCGCACTGGAGGCAAGAGGATATGAGGGAGAGCTGAAGGTGCTTGAGGAGCCCTTTCAAAGTAGTGTGAAGGGTTATATAGTACCCTTGCTTGTAAACCTGCTGCTTGTTGCAGCAGCATTATACCTTAAAAGCTATTTCGGAGGGCTTTAAAATGAATGAGAATATATTTGAGGTCAAAGACCTTCATTATAAATACAGTGACAAAACCTACGCCCTGAAGGGTATAAGCCTGAAAATAAGAAAAGGGAGCACCACTGCAATACTGGGAGCTAACGGAGCAGGAAAATCCACCCTGTTTTTGAATATGAACGGGATTTTGAGGCCTACAGAAGGACAACTGCTTTTAAACGGGAAGCCTGTTGATTATTCACGCAAGGGACTGATGGAGCTTCGCAAGGCAATAGGACTTGTTTTTCAGGACCCGGACAGGCAGTTGTTTTCCGCCAGCGTCTACCAGGATGTTTCCTTCGGCCCTGTAAATCTGAAGCTGCCGGAGGAGGAGGTAAGGAAGAGGGTCAACAATGCCCTGAAAAGAACAGGAACCATGGAGCTTAAGGACAAACCCACTCACAGCCTCAGCTTTGGTCAGAAAAAGCGGGCGGCAATCGCCGGCATCCTTGCCATGGAGCCGGAGCTGCTGGTACTGGATGAGCCTACCGCGGGACTGGACCCTATGGGGGTATCCGAAATACTGAAGCTTATCGATGAGACCCGGGAGCAGCTCGGCCTCTCGGTGGTAATTGCCACTCACGATATCGATATTGTGCCGCTTTACTGTGATTATGTCTACGTACTGGAAAAAGGACAGCTTGTTATGGAGGGGACTACCGAAGAGGTATTTGCCCGGGCAGAGGTCCTGAGAAGCGTCGGTCTGAGACTGCCCCGCATAGGGCATTTGATGGAGATACTTATGAAAAAGGACGGCTTTAAGCTTGATTCTATGGCAATGACTATCTCGGAAGCCCGGAGAGTATTGAAAGCATGGAAGGAAGCTAATGATACCCGGTAAAGATATTAAAGGTATATAATAGCCCGCAAAATTTAATATATGGGAAACAGGTTCGGCATAAAAACAAGCTGCCGATCAAAGGGGAAGCCGGGTGAAAAGCCCGCACGGTCCCGCCACTGTAAGAGAAGAGCCTTTTCTATCTGCCGCCGGAAGACCGGGGAGCCGGAAAAGGTGTTGAGGCTCAAGTCAGAATACCTGCCTGTTTTTTGCACTGTTAACTCTACGAGCGATAGAGTGTGTTGGGGATTTGATATTATTCTTTGCTTTATTCTCCTCCTGGCATTTTTTCAGGAGGATTTTTAACGCTTAGAGCATATGTATATGATATTAAATTTCTTAAGGGCTCCTGCTTCGTAGTGACTGCGAAAACAGGAGCCTTTTTTATAACGAATAGGAAAGTATAAATTACCTTAGTGTGCCACTTTCCGTAAATGAGTTTCAAAAAAGGCTTCCATGGTTGTTAAAATACTTAAATAGGAGCCTTTTTTATGGAACAGGATATATTTTTAAAGAGAGGATGAAAACAATGAAATCAAAAAAAGTTCTGTGCCTTGTGCTTGCACTTATGCTGCTGATAAGTACCGCAGCTTGCAGCAAAAGCGGCGGAGTAGGAGGCCTTACCTCCGGGAAGCCTGCCGGTGGTGGTACAGAAGTCAGGGAGCTGTCAATAGAAGCTAAGGGAGAAGGCTATCCGCTGGCAGTAAAGGATATCACCGGCTATGAAACGGTACTGGATAAAAGGCCGGAGAAAGCGGCGGTGCTTTCAGGCACTCCCCTTAACATATGGTATGACCTGGGGGGCAAATCGGTATGTACCTCCAATATTTCAGGAAATGTCAAGCTTTTAAAGGGTTATGAGGATGAAATAAAGAGCATTCCTTCAGTGGGAGCCGTTTATTCGGTCGACATGGAAGCGGTGATAGCCCATAAGCCCGATTTGATCATTGCCCAGGAGGGAACACAGGGAGACAATGCAAAAAAATTGAGGGAAATGGGCTTTAAGGTCATTGTCACCAGGATAAAAGGCTATGAGGATGTGCTTAGCACATACAGGGCCTTTGGGAAAATACTGGACTCGGAGCAAGATGCGGAAAAAAGGATAAATGAGCTTGAAAATAAGCGGAAGGAGCTGGTTTCAAAGCTGCCGGACGGGGATACCTCAGTTGTCATACTTTATGTCACCTCCAAGTCACTTGCCGTAAAGCTTGACAACAGCATAGCAGGGGACGTATCCAATATCCTGGGGCTCAAAAACATAGCCTCCGACCTGCCTCCCGACACCATAGGCTCGGAAACGACCCCCCTTGATATAGAATACATAGTCCAGCAGGACCCTGATTATGTCCTGGTTACCAGTATGATATCCGACAACGATACTGCCAGAAAGACAATGGAGGAGCAGTTTGCAGGCAGCCCTGCCTGGAAGGGTGTAAAGGCTGTTTCTGAAGGACGTGTGGTTTACCTGCCCCAGGAGTACTTCCTGTTCAATTCCGGCCCGTACTATGGAGAAGCTATCGAATATGTGGCAAGAAGCATTTATCCGGAGGTATACGGAGAGGTAAGCGGCTGGTATGGGAAATAAGTGGGAGCTGAAGGACAGCAGGAGCTTCAAGCTGGCCTTCATAATCTTTCTTGCAGTGCTGGCGGCAGCGTGTTTCCTGTTGGGAAATGCAAAGGGGACCGTTGAGATAGGTATAAGCCGGATATTTGAGGCTGTCATTAATGACGACGGAAGTACCGAAAGGATGGTAATCTGGAATATCCGCCTGCCCAGGATGATACTGGCGGCATTGGTAGGGATAAATCTTGCCCTGGCAGGAGGGATACTCCAGGGAGTCATGGGAAATCCCCTGGCTGATCCCGGGATAATAGGCATAAGCAGCGGTGCAGGTCTTTTTGGGATTGCAGTACTGGTTATTTTTCCTGAGCATCAGCAGTTTGTTACCATAGCCGCATTTTTGGGGGCAATGCTGGCGGCTTTTATAATATATATACTGGCCTGGAAGGGAGGGATACAGCCTGTGCGCATAATACTTGCAGGGGTAGCCGTATCCGCCTTGTTCGGGGCAGGGATTTCCGGAGCATTGGTTTTTTACAGCGACCGGGTACATGGAGCCCTGGCCTTTATGAACGGCAGCCTTTCCGCCCGGAGCTGGCCGGAGGTGCGTACAATATTGCCCTATACCCTTGCAGGCATCCTTCTGGTCATCATATTTGCCGAAAAGCTTAATATACTCATCCTGGGCGACGATGCGGCGAGAGGCTTAGGACTACATGTGGAAGCCGCAAGGATAGGCTTCACAGCCGTTGCGGCCCTGCTGGCGGCCAGCGCCGTAAGCGTAGTGGGGCTTTTGGGCTTTGTGGGTCTGATCGTGCCTCACAGCGTAAGGCTTATTATAGGCAACGACTATAAATATATGTTCCCGGCCTCCGCACTTTCGGGAGCGGCTCTTGTGATGCTCAGCGACACCTTTGCCAGAACGGTGCTCAGCCCCACCGAGATCCCGGTGGGGATAGTAATGGCAGTACTGGGAGCTCCTTTCTTTTTATATTTGCTGAGAAGGTAGGTGCTGATGTGGAAAACAACAATATAATGGAAATCAGAAATTTAAGCATAAGCTACAGGGACAGCAAGATAATCGAGGATATAGACCTCAGCATAGAAAGGGGCAGGATATATTCCATCATAGGTCCCAACGGCTGCGGAAAGACCACGCTTATACGGGCTATGAGCAGGAGCCTGAGGCCCCAGAAGGGGCAAATACTTCTGGACGGAAGCGATATTTTAAAAATGAAGACCAAAAATGTAGCTAAAAAGCTCGCGGTACTATATCAAAACAACAGTACCATGAGCGATGCCACAATAAGAGAGCTGGTGCAGTACGGGCGCTTTGCCCACAAGCAGTGGTGGAAGGGCTCCACCGAGCAGGATACTGAAATCGTGGACTGGGCCATAGAAAAGACCGGGCTGGGAGAATTTGAAAAGAGAAAAATAAATACCCTTTCGGGGGGAGAGCGTCAAAGGGCCTGGATAGCAATGGCAATAGCGCAGAAGCCGGAAATACTTCTGCTGGATGAGCCGACCACCTACCTGGATATATCCCATCAGCTTGAAATAATGGAGCTGGTGGCAAAGCTCAACAGGGAAGAGGGTATTACGGTGGTTATGGTGCTCCATGATATAAACCATGCCGCCCGGTACTCCGATGAGCTTGTTGTGATCAAGGACCGAAGGATATTTAAAAGGGGAGACCCCTGGACGGTAATAGAGAGCGAGGTGCTGAAATCTGTTTTCAGGGTTGAGGCACAGGTAATAAGGGATGAAGACATAGATAAGCCTATTTTCTATGCGAGGAAAGTGTACTGAAAAGGGGATGGTGTAAATGAAGATTACCTTTGTCACAGTATCGGCGCCGGCAATAAAAAGCCTCATGGGGGCCGGCAGGGAGATATCCGCAAATTACCCCGGGACCCTTGAGCTTAAGCTTTATTATGCCGTTTCGGATATGAATGAAACTGCCCTTGAAAAACTGATATCGGATATGGCCGACAGCGGGCTGGTGTTTGTCGATCTGATGGGGAGCTCTCCTTCTGTGGTAAGCGCCGTATGCAGGGGCTTGGAAAAATGTAAGGGGAATATAGTGCCCTACGGAAGCTCGGGCAGGGAATACCTGCGTCTCGGGAAATTCACAATGGAGGCGATGAGGTCTGGAAACGGGGCTGCGGAGCCCGATATGGCGGCGCTGGAAAAGATGAGGAGCATGGCGGAGAAAATGGGCAGCCTGCTCCCCGGTAAAATGAAGGATATGAGGAATTACTCCCATATAATGAAGTATTTTAAGGCGGCGGATAAAGCGAACATGCTCAATATGCTGTATCTTATGCTCAGAGATTATGGAGGAGCCTCCCGCCTTCCGGTTCCGGAGGAGCCGAGAACGGCAGAGGGTGCAAAGCTTTGCGATCCGCAGTCCATGAAGCTTTACGGGAGCTTTGAGGAATACAATAAGGACTTTCCTTTTGATGAAAGCAAGCCTGTAGCGGCAATGCTCTTCTACGGGCACATATATCCCACCGATACCTCGGGCTGTGTTGCGTCAGTGAAGCTCAGGCTGGAGGAATTTGCAAACGTTCTGCCTGTAGCGGTATCAGGCAGCTTTGAAAGCAACAGGGAAAAGCTGAGGGAGCTTTTGCTGCATTGTTGGCCGAAGCCCGTGGATATACTGTTGAATTTCATGTCCTTCCGGCTAAGCGCAGGGCCTATGGGCGGGGATTACAGCGCAGGCATCGAGCTGCTTAAGGAGCTGGATGTCCCTTACCTTCATCCGTATTTTATGTCCCGGAGGACGGTCGCGGAATGGGAGGCTTCCATCCAGGGCTCCAGCACCTCGGAGGCCATGATATCCGTGATGCTGCCCGAGCTGGACGGCTGCATAGAAACTTGTCCCGCAGGGGCACTGTCGGAACCCAGGTACGATAAAGAATTCGATATCATGACCGTAGAGCTGGAGCCGATTGCTGAAAGGATTGAAAGGCTGTCCGGCAGGGTCGGAAGGCATATTGCCCTGAGAAAAAAGGAAAACAGGGATAAAAGGGTTGCCATCATATGCTACAACTATCCCCCGGGAGAAGGGAACCTGTTCGGAGGCGCCTTTTTAGACACCTTTGCATCGGTGGAAAATATACTGTGCACCCTTAAAGCAGAGGGCTACAGTGTTGAAGCACTCTCAAAGGAACAGCTTATGGATATATTCACAGCCGGAAGGGCTGTAAATTCCGGAAGGTACGGGGGAGAATGGGATAAGCTCATAAAATACCCTGATAAAAGCTACCGTGAGGAGCTGAAGGAAAGCCCCGACTATAAAGAGCTTCTGGAGCAATGGGGAGCCGTCCCCGGAGGTATAATGAGCACCGAGGACCACCGGTTCATAATTCCGGGAACGGTACAGGGGAATATATTTATAGGGCTGCAGCCCTCCAGGGGAATACATGAGGAGCAGGAAAAGGTGTACCATGATAAAAAGCTGCTTCCCCACCACCAGTATATAGCCTTTTACAAGTGGATCAGGGAGGAGTTCTGCGCTGATGCCGTAATTCATGTGGGAACCCATGGGACCCTGGAATTTCTGAAGGGCAAGGAATGCGGCATGAGCGGGAGCTGCTATCCCGACAGGCTTTTATCGGACATACCCCATATATACCTGTATTATTGCGGCAATCCGTCGGAGGCTACCATTGCAAAAAGAAGGTCCTATGCCAATCTGGTAAGCTACCAGCCCCCTGTTTTTGTCCAGGGAGAGCTGTACGGCGATTATTCCAGGCTGCTGTCTATGGCGGATAATTACAGGCAGGCCCTGGCTTTGTCGCCACAAAGCAGCAAGGACATACTTGAAGAAATATATAAAACGGCGGAAGCGCTCAACCTGGCAGGAGATATTGACGCAATCGAAGGAGAGCTGTACAGGATGAAAATGAGCCTTGTTCCCCGGGGGCTGCATATATTCGGCAGGGGCTATGATGACGCAGAGGCAAGGGAATATGCGGTCGGACTGCTCCGCTACAGCTTGGATGGAGCAGCATCTTTAAGGACCTTGCTGGCGGAGGCAAGGGAGCAGGATATCGAGCTGCTCCTGGATAAGGGAGAATATGAGCCTGTCAGGGAGCTGGACAGGGCAGCGGAGGAAATTTTCGGGCATTATATCAACACCGGCAAGCTGCCTGATTGCGAATACATAAATAACATCAACCGTACCAGGGTTATGGAGGCACTGGAGCACGCGGGGAAAATATGTGAAGCCGCAGGGCAGAATGACGAGCTCAAAGGCCTTCTGGGCACTCTTGCAGGGAAATACAACCCGGCAAAGCTGGCGGGGGATATATACAGGCATACGGAAATACTGCCCGCAGGCTATAATCTGTACCAATTCGACCCAAGGCTTATACCCACGGCTGCCGCTTACAAAAGAGGAGAAAGGATATGCGCCAATACCCTGGAGGCCTGCAAAAAAGAAAATGGAGAGTATCCAAGGTCTGCAGCAGTCGTGCTGTGGGGGATCGAGACCTCCAGGACCCAAGGGGAGACCTTCTCCCAGATTCTTTGCTACCTTGGGGTCAGAGCTTCGGATAAAGGGAATGAGTGGGAACCCCGGTACGACATAATCCCCGTGGAAGAATTGGGACGTCCAAGAATTGACGTGACAATAAACATATGCGGTTTTTTCAGGGACATGTTCCCCAATCTGATTGAAAGCCTTTCCGATTTATTTACAAGGCTTAATGAATTGGAGGAAAGGGATGAGGAAAATTATTTCAAGGCAAACTCCAAAAGGCTGTATGCAAAGCTTTTAAATGAAGGCTACAGCCCGGGTGAAGCCAGGGAGCTTTCTACAGCCAGGATTTTCGGTCCTGAGGAAGGAGGCTACGGCACAGGACTCACTAAAATGTTTGAAACCAAGAACTGGGAAAAGGAGGAACAGCTGGGGGCCATGTTTTTAAACAGCCTGCAGCATGTTTACACAAGAAATCATCATGGCAAAAAAGCAGAGGGGCTATATGAAGAAAACCTCAAAAGTGTGGAAATTGTCTCCCAGGTAAGAAGCAGCCATGAATATGAAATCACCGACCTGGACCATTACTATGAATTTTTCGGGGGACTTGCAAAGTCTGTAGAGCTGGTAAAGGGCAGAAAGGTGAAAATGTATATAACAGATACGACAGGGGAACGGGTGCTGACAGAGGGTGTGGAGAAAGCCATAGCAAGAGGGATAAGGACCAGGGTGTTGAATCCCAAATGGATCGACGGCCTGCTGGAGCATAAATACCACGGAGTTCAGAAAATCGCGGAGCGTTTTGAAAACGTCATGGGACTGGCTGCCACTACAAACAGTGTGGAGCAGTGGATATACAACGACCTTCACAGCTGCTACGTAGAGGACGAGCAGCTCCGGCAAAGGCTGAAGGAAAACAATCCCTTTGCCTATATGAGCATACTTGAGCAGATGATGGAGTATAACAACAGGGGCTATTGGAGCGCCTCTCAGGAGCAGCTGGATAAGCTCCGGCAGGTGTACCTTGAGCTGGAGGACGGCATAGAAGAAAAACTATAGAAAGCTATGATTTCAAAGAGGTATTGAATATGGAAAAAGAGAGACAGCTATATCCCTTCTGTGCCATTGTAGGGCAGGAGGATATGAAAAAAGCGCTTGTGCTTAATATTATAAATCCGCTTCTGGGAGGGGTGCTCATACGGGGTGAAAAGGGAACTGCAAAATCCACTGCCGTAAGGGCCCTGGCAGAGGTGCTTCCTCTCAGGGATCAGGTGGAGGGCTGCAGGTTCCACTGTGATCCCTGGGATGACAGCTATTGGTGCGAAAGCTGTAAAAACAGCTTTGACGGAGAAAGCCGCGGAACAGTAAAAGGAAGGATGCGCGTCATAAATCTTCCGGTAAGCGCTACTGAGGACAGGGTGGTAGGCACCCTGGACATTGAGCATGCGATAAAAAAGGGGGAGAAGAGGTTTGAACCGGGAATCCTGGCGGAAGCCAACAGGAATATATTGTACGTTGACGAGGTGAACCTGCTGGAGGATCACATAGTCGACGTGCTGCTGGATGCTGCGGCTATGGGTGTCAATTCCATAGAGAGAGAAGGAGTATCCTACAGCCATCCCTCCCGATTTGTGCTGGTGGGTACCATGAATCCCGAGGAGGGTGGTCTGCGTCCCCAGCTCATTGACCGCTTCGGGCTGGTGGTTGAAGTCCGCGGGGAAGAGGATGCCGGTCTCAGGGTAGAGATCATCAAAAGGAGACTGGCCTTTGAAAGCGATCCTGAAGCCTTCGTAAAGGAATATGAAGCAGCCCAGAGAGACCTGGGAAACAGGATAGAAGCCGCAAAGGAGCTGCTTGGGAGGGTCTCTTACTCCGGTGAATGCCTCAGGCTGGTGGCTGAAATAGGAATAGCCCTGGGGGTGGACGGTCACAGAGGGGATATAACCTTTATAAAGACTGCCATAACCCACGCTGCCTATATGGGAAGAGACAGGGTGGAAAAGGAAGATCTGTATACCGCTGCAAAGCTGTCGCTGCCTCACAGGATGAGGAGAAGGCCCTTTGAGGAGGGAATCATCGATTTTGAGAGCATTTATAAAGCCATAGAAAAAGCTTCGCTTTAGAAAATGGAGGCTGGGTATCATATGAAAAGCTATAAAGTCTTTCCCTTTGCAGCGGTGTGCGGGCAGGAAAGAGTAAAAAAAGCTCTGATTTTAAATTTAGTGAACCCCAATATCGGGGGAGTGCTTATAAGCGGTGAAAAAGGCACGGCAAAATCCACCCTGGTAAGGGGACTTGCAGGGATAGCGGGAGACTGCGCCGTTGTGGAC
>JAEXXN010000207.1 GCA_023405875.1 Bacillota bacterium
GTATAGTGGGGGTGACGGCCTTTCCGTGCTTTTTATACGACCAGAAGGACAACAAGGTGAAAAAAACGGAAAACGCAGATACCGTAATAAGGTGTGCAAAGAAATTAAATGAGGAATTGGGAATCAAGGTAAAGCAGATCAATGCTCCAAGCGTGACCGCGGCAGCTTCAATACCGCTCCTGGCGGAAATGGGGGCTACACACGGGGAACCGGGCCATGGACTGACGGGAACAACGCCTTTGCATGGCTATGAAGAGACGGGAGAAATACCTGCAATGGTCTATGTAAGTGAAATATCCCACTGCTTTGAGGATAAGGCCTATGCTTACGGCGGCGGATATTACCGCAGGTCCTGCATGAAAAAGGCAATGGTGGGAAGCAGCTTTGAAGCTATGAAAGACAATGTACTGGAGGTTGAAGAGCTGCTGCCGGAGGCTATTGACTATTACGGCATATTGAGGCTTGGGGATAAGAAGGTACAGGTAGGCGATACCGTGATATATTCCTTCCGCACGCAGATTTTCGTTACAAGAAGCGAGGTGGCGCTGGTAAAAGGGCTTCATGAGGGCACTCCCGTACTTACAGGTATATATGATAATCTCGGAAATAAAGTTAGATAAGGACTGGGACAAATATGAAAAAGAGAGCGATCCTACTGGTATTGGACAGTCTGGGAGTAGGGCATATGGAGGATGTAATACGTGTGAGGCCACAGGATATAGGAGCCAACACCTTCCTGCATATTGTGGAAAAAGCCCGGGCTATAAAGCTTCCCAATCTTGAAAGGCTGGGGATAGGGAAAATCGTGAAGCATCCCAGGCTGTCGGCCGGTCCGGCTGCGGCAAGCTACGGGACACTTGGGCTTGAGCATGACGGCGCAGACAGCTATGCCGGGCACCAGGAAATTATGGGTACAAAACCCAGGAAGCCCTTGACAGAGCCTTTCATCAATTATATGGAAGCGGTAAAAGCTGCCTTGGAGGCGGGGGGCCACAGGGCGGAGACAATTGATCCTGAAAAGCCGTTTCTGCTGGTTGACGGACTGGTTGTAGTTGCCGACAATATTGAAACGGACTATGGGCAGATATATAACGTCACTGCGCCCCTGGATGAAATAGCCTTTGAAGAGGTGCTGAAGATAGCAGAAATCGTGAGGGCTGTGGTAAAGGTGAACCGCGTGATCGCCCTGGGAGGGGAAAACGTCGGTATAAAGCATATATTGGACTGTATTGAAGTGCGAAAGGACGGACTTGTAGGAGTGAATTCCCCAAAATCCCGGGTATACCAGAAGGGGTACCAGTGCCGCCATATAGGCTACGGGGTCGATCCGGACAGGCAGATCAGCAGTATTTTGATCAGGGAAGGCAAAGAAGTGTGTCTTATCGGCAAAATGCAGGATGTTATACAATGTGAAGGGGCAAGCTGCATTCCTGCCGTGGATACCGGGCTGGTCATGAGGGAGCTGGCAGGTAGCATGGACAGGGTAACAGAAGGACTTATTGCAGCAACAGTCCAGGAGACGGACCTGGCCGGACATTCGGAGGATGTTGAGGGTTATGCCGGGAAGATAATGCTGGTAGACAGAAATCTGGAATATGTATTTGATAAAATGACGGAAGAGGACCTGCTGATAATAAGTGCCGACCACGGCAACGATCCTACCATAGGCCACAGCCAGCATACCAGGGAAAAGACGTTTTTGCTGGTATACGGCAGGAAATATTCAAGCGTATACCTTGGAGAAAGAGATACGCTTTCAGATATTGCAGCCACAATAGCAGACTTTTTTGGGGTAAGCCGCCCTGAAAACGGCAAAAGCTTTTTCGATATGCTGGAGGAGAAATAAAAATATGGAATTGTTAGTTGCCAGAGATTATGAAGATATGAGCCGAAAGGCGGCAGAGATAATTGCGGATCAACTGAGATCAAAGCCTGAATCAGTTCTGGGGCTGGCTACCGGTAGTACTCCCCTTGGGACTTATGAGCAATTGGTAAAAATGTACAGGGATGAAAAGCTGAGCTTTTCTGAAGCGTCAGCCTTCAATCTTGATGAATACTACGGCCTTTCCCCAGAGCATGAGCAGAGCTATTCACATTATATGAAGGCAAACCTGTTCCGGCATATTGATATAAAGCCTGAGAATATTCATATACCCAACGGCATGGCGGAAGATATGCCGGGTGAATGTGAAAATTACGACCGTCTGATAGAAAAAAAAGGCGGGATAGATCTGCAGCTGCTTGGAGTTGGAGCAAACGGACATATAGGCTTTAATGAACCGGATAAGGAATTACAGGTCAATACACACCTGGTAAGGCTTACGGAAGATACTATAAGAGCCAACAGCCGGTTCTTCAATTCTGCTGATGAGGTTCCGGTAATGGCTGTTACTATGGGCCTGGGCTCAATAATGAAAGCCAAACGCATACTTCTTCTGGCTTCAGGCAGCAACAAGGCAGAGGTAATAGCACGCATAATAAGCGGCAAATGCAGTACGAGGCTGCCTGCTTCCATACTGCAGGTGCACCCCGGGGTTACTGTAATAGTAGATAGTGAGATAGGAAATTATTTAAAAGAAACGGGAGGCTTTAAAAATGTATAGTCAGGATGTGGTGCTGAGAAATGAAACAGGCCTGCATGCCAGGCCGGCCACCTTATTCATAAAGGAGGCGTCAAA
>JAEXXN010000211.1 GCA_023405875.1 Bacillota bacterium
GTGTATGGGATGTCACAAGTATAAGCTCATCCCGTGCCCTTGTCATCCCGACATAGAAAAGCCGCCGCTCCTCATCAATATCAAAGTCATGCCTGCCGTTCTTCAGAGGAATCATTCCGTCGTTTACTCCGCTGATGAACACTGTTGGAAATTCAAGGCCTTTTGCTCCATGCATAGTCATCAACGAAACCGCATCCGGAGAATAAACCTTGCTGCCGCTGCGTATGATATCACTTTCACGGCCTAACATAAGGTTTTGAATAAAGGAAGGCATTTCATTATGCATAACAGCTGTATTCAGAAGCAGCTCCATACACCTTGTACCCGACAGGCTGTTGTCGCTGATCCATGAAGCTATGATCTTCCAGGGCTTTTCTTTATTGATTATAGCTTCATATTTCTTCAATATTTCTATAAAGCTTAAAGGTTGGCCCTGTTTATACAGCGGCAGCCGGACTCCTTCCATGCTCCTGATGAGGGCTGATACGCTTTTCTCTCCTGCAGCATAAGCTTCCAGGAGCTTTTGATTCAGATCCGCCGAATATATGTTTTCTGCCTTAAGGTACAGCAGCAGTGAAGCTATATCCCCGGGGTTAAGCAAAAATTTGAAAAACGCAATGGCCCCACGGACCGGCTTTTCCGAAAGGAACTCATCCCGTCCAACCACCACATACTGTATACCCTCTTTCTGGAAGCATTGCTCCAGAATTTCTGCCTGGCGATTGGTACGGTATAATACGGCAATATCGGAAAAACCTTTCGGAGGTTTTTCCACGGGCCTTTTTTTATTGGGCACCGGCATTGCGTGTGCATCAAGCATATCGATACCGCCAACCATACGGTTTATTTCCTTTGTAATAAACAGCGCCTCCGAAAATTCATCCCTGGCTTCTATAATACGTATTTTAGCGCCGCTTTCTCTTTTTGCATCGATAAAGCCGGTACTCCCTCCTGTGGCTTTCTTTGAGATCACCGATCCGGCAGAAGCGAGTATCTCGGGGGTTGACCGGTAATTCTGAGTCAGCCGGACCTGCCGGATATCGTGGAAATCCTTTTTAAACCTTTCAAAATAACGGAAATCCGAGCCTCTGAACCCATAGATCGATTGGTCGGGGTCGCCTATAATAAAAATACTCTCGCTTTTCCTTCCCCATGCTTTTATCAAACGATATTGAATCTCGTTAATATCCTGGAATTCATCCACCAATAGGTATGAAAAAGAGCTTTCAGAGGTCCTGTCAGCTATATCCCCTTCGTCTCTGCACTCAAATTGCCGCAGCACCTGGAGGAGGATATCGTCATAATCCATCACACCATAACGCTCAAGCTGAGAACGGTATGAATCGTATACGTCCTCGGGAATATCGGGGCTTTTCCTGTCTCCCGCCGTAGATGCCCCATTTTTAATCAGCGATATCCCTTTTAAGACATCCCGGGGGGAAAGCTTCAAGCCCATATCCTTTAATATTTCCTCGATTATTGAAACAGCATTATATTCATCAATAATATTTACAGCATTCTTTCCGCGGCCTTTGGACAAAAGCTGAAGGCATATGGAATGAAAGGTCCCTATTGTCATTGCACCTGCTGTACGCTTGTTCCCGAATTGCTTCTCCAGGCGGACGCGCATCTCCTTTGCAGCCTTATTGGTAAAAGTAACGGCTGTTATCTGCGACGGAGATACACCGCATTTTTCAATAAGATATGAAATGCGGCATACCAGTGGTTTTGTTTTTCCGGTTCCAGGGCCTGCGATTACGGCAATTGCCCGGCTGGAAGCCGAAACAGCCTCCCACTGCTCTTCATTCAAGCCATATAGGGTAGTTGAAGGAACAGCTTCTAAAGCTTGTTCATCATTTTGGGGCGGATAGACATCAGCCGTAACAGGTATCTGCTCCTCTTCACCGGCTGAAGCCTGTATGCCTTCTACAGCTCCGGGCATCGCCGGCTTGCTGGTGCAAGTATCTATAGCATCAATAAAGCTCAGTTGGCCTAAAAGCATGTCTATTTCACTTTTGTCTATTATTTTGATTTTACCGTATTCTCCGTCAAAGCCGGGTTGTATTTCAATATTACCGCATCTCAGTCTCCGGACACCCTCAGCGGTACATATCCCCGCCACCGATTCAATATCCTTTAACGGTGCCTCACGGAGTATAAACAACTCCGGCCCGAGATTCCGTATCAGGTCGTCGTACTTTTTCTTCGCCTTGGTACTGGCGGCAGTAGAACCTATGGAGGAGGCTATTACCTCCTGAAGAGGTACAATGCTTTCAAAATACTTCGCTTCCGGCGGTACAAACCCCTCTTCCCTGTCTGCAAGAGCTTCAACCCTGTGAAGCACTCCTACTGTGATCCTGCCGCCGCATACAGGGCATATGCCTCCTGCTGCTTTTGTATCCGAAGGCTTCCAGCACACCTTGCATGCTCTGTGTCCGTCATAGTGGTATTTGCCTTCCTCCGGGAAAAACTCTATTGTACCGTAGAACTCTTTTGTGCTGCGGTTTTTTAGCGCCTTCAGCATACACTGGTAAGAAATATCGGTATCAAAAATATTTGCCTCTCTCGCTAAGTTTGCAGGAGAGTGTGCATCCGAGTTGGAAATCATAGTGAAGCCGTCCAGGGCAGAAAGGCGCCAATTCATGGGAGGGTCTGAGGAAAGGCCTGTTTCCAGTGCATATATATAACCTGTGAGATCCTCGAAGCACTCGGTAATGTCGTCAAAGCCGGAATATGCGCCGTATAGCGAAAAATGAGGGGTCCATATATGAGCAGGTATGAATATGGCCTCAGGGCATATATCAAGTACTATCTCAAGTAAATCCCGGCTGTCAAGGCCTAATATGGGCCTTCCGTCAGAATGCAGGTTGCCTATGGCCTCAAGCCTGTGCGATATTGCTTCGGCATGCTCCAGGCTGGGCAAAAGCACAAGATTGTGAACCTTCCTTACTCTTCCGTTCTTTTTGTATATTGAACTGATTTCTCCTGAAATAATAAATTGAGGCTTAAAATCCCCTCCGGCGATTTTATCCTCTTTACGGAATTCATTTTTCAGGACATAAAGCCCATCTCCCGAAGGTACAAACTTATCCCTTAATTCCTCACGCCAGGCCGGATGAGTGAAATCACCCGTACCGATAACATCTATTCCTTTACGCCGTGCCCAGAACTCCAGCATTTCAGGTACGCAATCCTTGCTTGTGGCTCTTGAGTATTTTGAATGTATATGAAAATCAGCAATAAACATAATAGTACATCCTTTTTTATAACAAGATTTTAATGAGGGTTTCAACGAGGCGGGAGATATGCTCACCCCCTGGTAAATAAATTAAGGGGTACCCTACATTTATAGCAGTAGGCGACATCTTTTGCCTCATTATAATTTTATGAAAATTGTATTTCCATAAAATTATATCATAAAAAAGAAAATAATTCCTTACCTCAATTGCAAATCGAAATGCAACCCTATTGATTCGAATTGAACTATATTAATCTATAGAATTTATAGACACCAGGCGGTTGCATCTTGGCTTACAAAAGATTGGTGATGGACCAGTCTTTTTGTT
>JAEXXN010000213.1 GCA_023405875.1 Bacillota bacterium
AACAAAAAGACTGGTCCATCACCAATCTTTTGTAAGCCAAGATGCAACCGCCTGGTGTCTATAAATTCTATAGATTAATATAGTTCAATTCGAATCAATAGGGTTGCATTTCGATTTGCAATTGAGGGTTCGAGGGCTGCATCTCGACTTACAATTAACACAAGACACACTCATATAAAAAGGCAAAAGAGAGCAAGCACTTGTCCCTTTTGCCTTTTTATTTAGTTGAGGCTGTCATAGCCTCTGAAATCCATCAAGCAAATTTCTCTACAGGATTTTCTGGTATATATTACTCTACAGGTGCCATTAATATTCTTCCTGTTCCACGATATACATTTACTAAGCCTTCACCGGAAACTGCAGAACCGAGCAGGCTTTTGCTGGACTTTTCAACTCTGAAATCCAATGTATCGGACCATGCGATAGCATAGCTTCCGTCAATCCTGACCTCATCATTTTCAAGTACAAACTCTATAAGCTCATTTCTGGGTACAGGGCTTTCCAGTACGGCAAGTCCCTTTCCTCTAAGGCATAAGTTGAACAAACCTTCATTTCCCATCACTGCCGAAGATAGATTGGTCCTTGCTACTACCTTTTGCTGAACATTGGATTCACAAGCGAGGAAAAGCCCGTCATCCAGTACTATTCCACCCCACTCCGAAACCTCTTCAAGTATGATGTGCTTGTATGTCGGCTCCAGCATCAACAATCCGTTTCCCTGATATTTGGGTTTGACCGCGGATTCCTTTGTTACCTTGGAAGACAAAGCCTTACCGAACAGATCTCCGATTCCCTTAACATCGGCAGCCATACTGACAGCCCCTGAAGTCCACTGCATTGCCCCGGCGCTTATTGTATAAGCGTTGCCTTTCAGTTCAATCAGAACCTGTCTTTTCCTTACGTTCATTTCTGAAGCATAATAGGCAGTCACTGCATTTGCGGGATTTACACTTAAATCCCTCTTATACTCAATAACCTTGATATCTCCCTTGGTTTCCACTACCTCTATGTTTTTATTTTCAAACAAATTTTTGCAGGTTACCACTCTAATTCCTCCCTTTTATTATTATTTTCATTATACAATACAGTATTATACACATCAACCAGTTATAACCTCTGTGCCCGTTAATGAAGCGAAAGATGTCTCCCGCCCCGTTGAAACACACAAAGGGAAGAAAATCTTTCTACTGATGCGTTATAAGGCGGTTGCTTTCAAACCGGAGCAGCGGACGCAAAAAATACAAAAACCTGTGATTACACCAATCACAGGCCTTCCTGCCGCATTTATTCTTCCTAAGAATTTTTCATTACTATATTTTCAATGTCGTTTGCTACTGTTTCACAGCTATCGCAGCACTTTTCCAATAAAAGATAGATTTCTGTCCAGATCATCAATTCGATAGGATCCCTTGTAGTTTTGTAAAGCTCTCGGACTCCATTCATGTAAAGCTGGTCCGCCACTTCCTCCAGCCGGTTTACTTCCACAATTGCAGCATGAAGGGTATGGGATCTTTTGAAGTGCTCAAATTCTGTCAACGCCGCACTCATAGATTTGCAGCAGTCCATAATTACTTCAATAAATCTGATTATTTCAGGCCTGATGTTCTGTACATTATACATATCTATGCCTATCAATACATCCTCTACCGAATCCACTACATCATCAACATTATCGGCAAGGCTTATTATGTCTTCTCTTTCAATCGGCGGAAGAAATTCCTTTACAAGCCTGTTCATTATCTCGTGTCTTTTGGTATCTGCATTATGCTCAATGACATGCATTTCTTTTACTTTCTCTTCTATACTGCTTACATCAAAATTATTAAGGGTGGTACTTAACAGTTCCGCTGCCTTTAACGAATCATTTGATAAGTCAATAAAAGCTTTAAAATAGTTGAAGTCTTTATTATTCGCCATTATCACACATCCCCTTCATTTTCTAGAATATTTTCATGAATATATAAGCTGTCACATATCCGACAATACCGCAACCAGGGAAGGTCAAAACCCAGGCCGCTACCATTTCCCTCACTATACTCCAGTTAACAGCCGAAATCCTTTTGGCGGCACCAACTCCCATTATTGCGGTTGTCTTTGTATGGGTTGTACTGACCGGAATACCAAATACCGAAGAAATCAGCAGGCAGGCTGCTCCTGCTATGTCTGCGGCAAAGCCCTGGTAAGTTTCCAGCTTTACCATGTCCATTCCCACTGTTTTAATGATACGGTAGCCTCCTATAGAGGTACCGAGTGCCATTACTGCGGAACAGAATATCATGAGCCATACCGGAATGGTAAACTCAGTTACGTTAGCCTGGCCATTGGCCAGGAATATTCCAAGCATAAAAACTCCCATAAACTTCTGGCCATCCTGCGCACCGTGCATAAATGCCATTGCTGCTCCACCGGCAATCTGCGCCTTTTGAAAGAACGGTCTTGTCCTGCGTTTATCCATACGTTTGCAAATGATATGTATTATCCGTACTGAAAGATATCCGAACCCCAGACCCATTATTGTGGACATAAATAATCCATAAAACACTTTGATCCACTGGTCGCCGTTTATCCCGGAAAAGCCTCCCTGCAATGCTATTGCGGCTCCGGATATACCCGCTATCAATGCATGGC
>JAEXXN010000218.1 GCA_023405875.1 Bacillota bacterium
GTCCAATTGCATGGTTTTCATCAGATAATATATATAATTGCCCTTCCGCTGCTTATATAACAGGTCTGCCTCGAAAAGAACCTTCAAGTGCTTTGAAATACAAGCTTCTGTAAGCTTAAGCTCTTCAGCAAGGCTTTGGGTGGAGGATTGCTTGTTATGTATGACCCTTAGTATCCTTAACCGGGTCTCATCACCCAGGGCTTTCATGGTTTTATAAAGGTCCATGGGAATTTCCGGCACAGTCTCCTGAAGGTGCGCTCTGAAGGTCAGCCCGATGTGGCAGGGATCGTTTATCCCGACCAGCAGGTGCGGATCTATAAAGCTGCTGATTTTTATTGTGAGCCTTTTTATTTTTTCAAAATCAAAGGAAAAGGTCCTGTACTTGTAAAATATAAGCTTATCCTCTGTAACCTCGATCCTGCTGTGGATGGTCTCAATATATTCTTTAACACCCATTTCATCGCATAGAGCCGCTTGCTTCTTCAGTATGCGTATAAGCAGCCGTTCCATATACCTGAGCTCATTTTCGAAAAATTGGAAATAGTAAGCCCTCAGGCATGCATCAAACCTCCTGAGCAAGTTCTCCGGCCCCTGGGAAACAAAAGCTTTTGCCTCCCCATTTGATAGTATTTTTAAAAACTCCTCCGGGTCCATAGCTGCAATGGCATCCAATACAGCGATTATATTCAGGTCCACTACACTGTCCGATACGTCGTCAAGCTCCATGGCTCCGCACCATTCATCGCTGATTGCCCCAAAATACAGCAATTCTTCATAAAGGGCCTTGGGCAGCTTTTCTTTCATGCTCTTTGCCCAGTCCAGGCGCTCCAGATGATGCTCCGGCTTGACAAGGACATGAAGGCTGCACAGCATTTCAAAAAAAGGAGAGTATACAAATTCCACAGCCATATTAGCATCCTGCCTGACAGACAATATCATATAGCATCCCCGCCGTTAAATAGAATTTACTATCATTATAGCATTTGTTCTAAAACAGTGCCATGCTGCCGGTCTTTTTGGCATGCTTCTCCCCCAGCCTGAGGCAGATAACGGTAGCATACAGCATAAGAAGGCCTATCAAAATGCTTATAAGCAGAAAGCCCCTGATTTCCATAAAACCATCTCCTCTAATGAATATCCTCCTCAGCATTTCGGCAATATAGGTCAATGGAAAAACGGCGCCGACAGCCTTGGCCCACAGCGGGAATACCGCAGCAGGGACCTTGATGCCTGCGAATATTTCCATAGGCTCTTCCAATACCGTGAACAAAAAGGCGGAATCCCTTGAGAAAAGAAACAAAGCATTCAGAAGCATACCCCACAGCATGGACAATATAATGAGCAGAAGGATCCCGACTGCAGCACAGCCTATATTTATATTTAAACCAGGAGCCTTCAGAATAAATATCCCCATTGCAAAAACAACAAACAGCCATATGCTTTCAAACAAAGACGCAGTTGCATTCCCCATTACGAAGGCCAGCCTGTTTGCCGGGGTCATATAAACCAGCTCCAGGGTGCCGTAGATCCTTTCCGACGAAAAAAACCATGCCGATTGCACAAAGCAGCGGAAAAATATCAGGCACAGGTATCCCATAAGCACAAATATAATAAGGTTGCTGTCATTCACATAATTCAGCCCCGCTGCTATCTTATCCAGGGGAAAGGGCTTGTAGCTGTAATAGGCTGTGATAAAGGTAATCAGCGGCCAGACAAAGAGGGAGATGTATATGCTTCTGCCGAAAAACCGGTTCTTGTGCTGTTTTCTCATCTCCGCCCTTAGTACTTTTATAAAAAAGCTCATCATTAAGCCCTCCTTGACAGCTTGATTATGGTATCCTCCAGGCTGGGCTCCTCATAATAGAATTTTTTAAAGGGTGCCCTATGCTCAAGCAGAACTCTTGCAACAGTCTCACTAAGATCTCTCTTTGAGGTTATTGTATATTCTTTGCTCTTGTCATCCCAATGGATATCACAGCTTTTCTCCATTGACATGCATGCCTCTGTAAGGCTTGCATGGAGAAGCTCATGGTTCTCCTGCAGCTCAAGGCACAGCTTTTTGCTTTCCATTCCCATAAGGGCAAGCTCCCTGGGAGTGCCCTGCACCACCACAGCTCCTTTATCCATTACATATACATACTCGCACAGCTCCTCTACCTCCTGAATGTAATGGGTTGTGAGCAATATGGATTTTCCCTCCCTGCCCGCCAGATTCCTTACATATTCCCTCAATTCCCTGGCAATAGCCGCATCCAGCCCAAGAGTGGGCTCATCCATGAAAATGTAGCTTGGGTCGTTTATCAGGCCTCTGGCGATCTGAAGCCTCTGTTTCATTCCTTTTGAAAAACGCTCTACAGGTATATCCTGCTTTTCATTTAACCCTACCATAGTAAGGAGTTTTTGTATCCGTGCCTCCAGCAGCCTGTTGTCTACACCGTAAAGCTGCCCGTAATACCAGAGATTCTCCCGGGCAGTCAAACGCCAGTATATCATCCGTTCTCCCCCGGTTATCATGTTGATCCTCTTTTTTACCGCCATTGAATCCTTCACCCCGTCCAGCCCGTCGACGTCAATGCGGCCTGTAGTCGGCAGCAGCAGTGTGGATAGCATTTTTATGGTAGTTGTCTTACCTGCTCCGTTTATCCCCAGCAGTCCTATTATCTGTCCCTTGCGCAGCTCAAGGCTTACATCCCTGACTGCCTCAATACTGGTTTTCTTTCTTCTCAGAAAACCGCTCCAGGCCCTGGTTTCATAAGTTTTACTCAAGTTCTCCGCTATCAGCATTCCATTTACCCCCATCAACCAAATATTTTTTCAAGTGCTGCCGATTCTACCCTCTTTATAAGTGAAAAGCCTGCGGCACAGTAGACTGCGCTCATTGCGGCAAGCTTTATATAGCTGTCCGCCTGGACAGCTGCCGTCATTCCTCTCAAGGTGCTGTTCCTGATTATATCCAGAGATACAGTGACCGGAATACCTTGAGCCAGCCACTGCACCGGCTCCGGCAGGTATTGCACCGGGAAGGCTACTCCGCAGATCAGGAACAGCACAGCAAACAGAGTATTCTGGGAGATATACGTATCCCTGGTATACAGCATTATGGAAGCCAGTATCAGGGATAAAGAAAAATATGCTGCCAGGGAAAGCACCAGTCCTATAAAAGCAGCCGGGCCGTTAAAGCCGCTGAACCTTACACCGAAGGGCAGGCACACCAGCAGCATTACGGCAGCTTCTCCCAAAGTGGTCACGGTCTGCTGGAGCATATTCCCCAAAAAGTACTGAACCCTCCTGAAAGGGGCCAGCATAAGGCTCTCCAGTGTACCCTCCCTCAGTTCTGTAATCAGGCTGCGGCTGACATTCAGGAGAGTCCTGACCATGAGCAGATGCATACAATTACCGATTATGACATAGCTGACATAATCCTCCGTTCCTGCATAGACGGCAAAGGATTCCTTAAGCTGTCCTCCAAACAGCAGATGATACATGAAGAAGGCGGAAACAGCCGTATAGACGGCAGTCAGCACATTTCCTATGAAAAAGTCCTTGGGATATGCTCTCAGCTGAATGATGAAATTCCTCCTGAAGGTTGCATATAGTATTCTACAGTTCAAAATTAACCCTCCTTATCTCAATTCCGTCCCATTTGATTAACTCTATAGTTAATCAAATTAATCGGCCCTTTAGGGCAGAGGTATTATAATGACCCTTGGTATTTGTGTCAACAGGTGTTTTGCGTAAAATAACAAAGCCGCCAGCTTATTAAGCTGTAGCGGCTTCATATTTGTCCGGTGCTCCCGGGGCTGCTGTATCATAGTCCTTTCCATAAGCTGTGAAGGTGCCTAGAAGTACAACTGTCGATGCAGTTATTAATGCTGATTTTTTCATGATTTCTCCCTTCCCTTGTACATACAATCCTTATGTTTTGCACATACTCCCTATGGTTCCATTTTAACTTCATTAAACCTGATATCGAAAAATTTTCCTGTATATAACGTATATGTAAATTATGTAAATTGGAGGGAAGGTTGAATTGAAAATAGAAGAGTCCTTGATCTGTGCAGAATGCAAAGGCACTCATTTCACAGTAAAGCGCGAAGCCACCTATTTGTATAGCTATAATCTTGATACCCCCGAAAGCGGTCATTGGAGCAAGGATACCGAAGCGCTTCCTTTTCTGTTCGACAACAGGGAGCTGGTGCAAAGCCATGAATACCTGCAATGTGAGCAGTGCGGCGCCAGGTTTCCCTGCAGCCTTGACGACGGCAACAATACCATCAGCTTTACCATTGAGCGCAAAGCCATACGCGCTGACAATGTAACCAATCCGGAATTCCTGGGATGACAAGTTAATTTTAAATATATTGAACGCGCTTAAGATATTCCATTAGGGTATGGCGCGAATTCAATAAAATCAAGGAAACGTTATGCAAAATTACGATTAAAAGAAAGTTGATATCTTGCATAACGTCTAATTGAACGCGCTTAAGATATTCCATTAGGGTATGGCGCGAATTCAATAAAATCGAGGAAATATTTACGCAAAATTTGAATCGTATATGTAAAATGTTTTCGCGAAATATATAGCACCTGTCGCTTACTGATAGGTGCTGTTTTATTCTTTATGCCCTTATATGAAAATTTTTCAACTACTTTTGTTTACATAATCGTGATAATATGATTTGTACGTTAAAAATAGAAGGAAGGTAATTTGATTGCATATATTCAGGAAGAGCATCCTTAAAAGCCTTGTAGTTCCTTGTCTGACAGCAGGCTTGATACTGGGAAATACTTTTATTTTTGCCGATGCCGCTTTGATAAAAGACCTGGATAAAAGCTCAGGCTATGCAAAACAGGCAATTTCTGAGCTTTCGGGGAATGATATTATCACAGGTGACCAATACGGGAACTTCAATCCTCATGACAGCATCACAAGAGCCCAGATGATTACCCTTATTGTGAGAGTTCTGGAATTGGATACTGAAAATGTCCCTGAAAATGCTACCTTCAAGGATGTTCCAAAAAATCATTGGGCATTTCCGTATGTGGAAGCAGCATATAAGGCAGGCATTGTTACCGGAATATCCAGGGATACCTTTGGAGTAAACGAAATCAATACTCGTGAGCAAATGGCCGCTATGTTTGTCAGAGGCCTCGGAGTAAGTGAGACCGAAATAAATCAAGCCTATGATACAATAAATATTGACAAGCTTACTGACAAAAGCAGTATTTCCGGCTGGTCAAAGGTTTATGTGGAGTATGCTCTTGCCGCAGGGCTTATGACCGGGACAAGCACCAAAACCTTCGGCCCCAAGCAAAGTGCCAAAAGAGAGCAAGCCGCGGTTGTTACCCATAGATTTATAGATGGTATGGATGAAAGCCTTACCCTTGATGAATTTGCTGCTTTTAGAGAAAGCGTTGTTATGGTTGAGGCATATGATAATAAGGGAAATATAATGAATCAGGGCAGCGGTTTTTCAGTGGCAAAGGGCTTATTTATGACCAGTTACCATGTGCTTGAAGGCAGCAGCAAGTATGTTATAACCGACAGCAAAGGAAACCGTCATGAAGTACAGGGAATAGTAAAATATGATCCGGATTTGGATTTTGCAATAATCAAAACAGTTGAAGCCGTGGATATTGTTCCGCTTCAAACCGGTCCTGCGGACGACATCAGAAGCGGTGCCAAAATTGTTACGGCCAGCAATCACCAAGGTCTTCAAAATATAATTTCCGAAGGCAGCATTAACGAAATAAAAACCATTGAATATGCAGATACAGACAGTGTGGATTTAATACTGACAAATGCACCGCTGGGTCCTGTCAGCTCAGGTGGGGCACTCTTTGATATGAAGGGAAATGTTATCGGTATCATTACTACAATACCTGAAGACGGCAGCCAGAAGCACGTTATACCTGCCCAGCATGCGGAAGGCTGGATACAGGAGCTTAAGGCAGTATCCTTTGAGAGCATCACTGTGCTTGATATGAGTGAGGTAATCAAGTCATACCTTGATATCTCGGATGAAAGTATAAAGGCCGTGTTTGAAAAAGCCTTCCAGGCTATGGAGGAAAAAAACCTTGAGGCTTATATGTCAACAGTCCATAAATTTAATCCGGCCTATAGAGAAATGAAGGAAGGTTTCAAGGAAGTATTTTTAAACTATGATTTTGACCTTGATATTTTGGAAATCGAAATTTTGGAAAAAGCTTATGAATATGCAGAGGTGGATATTCTTTATACCTTTAAAGATTTGAACAATCCCCAGGATAATAATGTTTACAGAGTTATGGGAGAGTATACCCTATTAAAGGAAAATGGCAGATGGAAAATCCTATTGGCCTATGAAGAAATACTGGCTGACTAACGAAAGAGCCTTTCGGCTCTTTCGTTGTTTCTATAATCAAAATGCAAAATTTCCATTTCTGAATACCGGCACTTCTTTTCCATCCTCAGTTATTCCCGTTATCTCAAGGTCCTCCGAGCCGATCATAAAATCCACATGGGTAAGAGAATCGTTTACCCCGGCTTTGACCAGTTCTTCCTCCGTCATATCCTCGCCTTTCTTCAGGCATACGCAGTAGGCCTTCCCGATTGCCAGATGGCAGGATGCATTTTCATCGAAAAGAGTATTATAGAACAAAATTCCTGATCTGGATATCGGTGAATCAACAGGAACCAGGGCAACCTCTCCGAGATAATGAGAGCCCTCGTCTGTTTCTATGAGGCTTTTCAAGGTGTCATAGCCCTTTTCAGCACTGAAGTCTATGATCCTCCCATCTTTAAAGGTAAGTGCGAATCCGTCAATTATATTCCCATTGTAACTGAGGGGTTTGGTACTTACCACCCTGCCGTTGACTCCGTTCCTTTCCGGCAAGGTGAAAACCTCCTCCGTAGGCATGTTGGCAATGAATTCAAGTCCTCCAGGGGTATACTCCGAGCCTCCGATCCAGATGTGCTCCTTTGGAAGCTCAATTTTCAGATCTGTACCCCTGGAATTTTTATAATGCAGCAGCGTGAACCGGTTGGAATTCAGAAAATCCATGCTGTGCTTGAGCTTGCCCTTATGCTCTTCCCATGCGGCAGCCGGGTTATCCCCATCCAGCCTGACTGTCCGGAATATCTCCTCCCACAGCCTTTCTACAGCTTCTTCTTCGGTCAGCTCAGGAAATACCTTTTTTGCCCAGGCAGCCGAAGGAACCGCCACAACACACCAGGGATTCATGTTGCTCATAAGCCTTTCCCTGTATTCCTTTATGGCAGTCTGGCTGGTTCTTGTGCTCTTCACTATCCTCTGGGGATCCACGCCCGCCATTATCTCCGGATCATCGTCGTCAATGCTCAGAAACGCTGCTCCCTGGCGGGAATATGATATATAGAACTCCTTTTTCCATTGGGGATACTCTTCGAAAACCTCTTCCGGAGCATGCAGATACCTTATTCTTGAGAACTGGTCATCGCGCCAGTTGATTACAACCTCCTTCGCCCCCGCCTTATATGCGATCAGAGCGATCTCCCTGGTAAACCCGGCACAATCCACCGGTGAATTTATTACAAGTATCTGCCCCTCCTGAAGATTTATCCCGGTCTTTACTATAAGCACGGCATACTTTTCCAACATCAGCTTGTTCATAGCTTAGCCTCCCTTTTATGTTATTTCCGTATAACCGGAGAATACTGCAAAATCGCCTTTCCCCCCAAGAAACTCACTCCAAAATAATAATTATTATGCACATATATCTTTATTATAAGTCATTTTCCAGATTAATGTCATGTTTTTTAAGTTAAAGAAATAACAATAGTTGTATTATTCCTCCAATAATATATAATTAGTTTATATAAAGGTTTCTCGTAATAACCATAACTGAATATGATCAACCGGATGAAAATGGCGAGAGATATCTTAAATGGTAGCCGAAGGAGCAATTTAAAGCAGATGCCTTCTCTTTATTGACACTCTCAGGCAAACGGATCGTCATAGGATGGTACTCTGAAGAGTCCGCTAAGCGGCGCCGCAGGAGAAATGCACGTGGAGTGCTGAAGCTCTCAGGCAAAGGAACAGAGGGATATAACGGCAAGTTAGATTAACGTGCTATTATATCCCTTTTTTAATTGGACAATATAACTATATAAATTGCTGAATATACATATCCCAAGGGCAGCAATTTATAACGCATCAGAAAATTTAAATCAAGAAGGAGGAAAGAAATCTATGAGTGAACCTAAAAAGACATCCCTCTACAATGCCCACCTGAGGTGCGGTGGAAAAGTCATCGATTTCGCAGGCTGGGCGCTTCCCGTGCAGTATGAAGGCCTTATAGCAGAGCATGAGGCAGTAAGGAATAATGCCGGCATGTTCGACGTATCCCATATGGGTGAGGTTGAGGTGCGAGGAGCCCAGGCCACAGACTTTGTTCAGAATCTGGTCACCAACGATGTAGCAGCAATGAATGAGAACCAGGTCATCTACGGCATGATGTGCTATCCGGACGGGGGCATAGTCGACGACCTTCTGATCTACAAGCACACTAACGACTTTTATCTGCTTGTAATCAATGCCAGCAATGTTGAAAAGGACTTCCGGTGGATGCAGGACAACGTTGGAAATTATGAGGCCGAGCTTAAGAACATCTCTGAGGAAGTATCGGAGATAGCTTTTCAGGGTCCCAAAGCAGAAGAGATTCTCCAGCAGCTTACCGACACCGACCTCTCGGAGATAGCTTTCTTCTATTTCAAGACAGATGTGAAAATAGCAGGCAGAAGCTGCTTGGTATCCCGTACAGGCTATACC
>JAEXXN010000327.1 GCA_023405875.1 Bacillota bacterium
GTCCAGGGAGAGCCTGTAAGCATATTGGCCGACAGGGATAAAATAAGCCAGGTGATAATAAACCTGATGTCCAATGCAGTGAAGTTTACCGATAAGGATGGGGGCATCCGTTTTTCGGTAGTCTCAGAAGGGAATAATGCAGTGATAACGGTGCTTGATACCGGAAGTGGGATATCTCCCGGGGACCAGCCCTATATATTTGAAAGGTTCTACCGGGCCGACGCATCCAGAAGCAGACTTACGGGAGGTGCAGGCATAGGACTTACCATTGTAAAATCTATAGTTGATGCGCATAAGGGAACCATTGAACTGGAAAGCGTTGTAGGGAAGGGCACGAAGTTTGTTGTGACCTTGCCCAGGGGATAGTTCGTGAAAACCTGCCCAGACCCATGGAACAAGAACAGCATGTATAGACCTCGACTATACATGCTGTTATATTTCAGCGGTTTGTCTATTTGTGCAATACTATACTATATTCCCAATATCCGCTCAACCTCGCGCTTCATCCCGCTTTTCTCACATACGGTCTTGTGAAGCACCGGCTTGGTCTCAAGGTCCCTGATGCCCGCCGGGATATCTGTCCCGGACACCAGGCTGAGCTGTTTTATAAGCTCAAAGGTATCGGGCTGAGAATATCCGGGGTCTATGGACTTCATTACGTCAGCGGCAAATTTATATGGGCTGGCTGTAGAAACTATGACTGTTTTTGTGCTGTCGTTGCTCTGCTTTCTGTATTTCATATACGCAGAATAAGCTACGGCGGTGTGAGTGTCGATTACATAGCCCGAGGCTTCATATACCTCCCTGACGGCTTCGGCTGTATCTGCTTCAGAGGCGTAGGCTCCGTAAAAGCCCTTCAGGTTATCCCTCATAAAGCCGTTTATGCTGTATGCCCCGCTGCCGGACAACTGTTCCATAAGGCCGGCCACCATATGGTCATCTTCCTTGCAGACCGAGTAGAGAAGCCTTTCCAGGTTGCTGGAAATAAGGATATCCATTGAAGGGGACATCGTAGTTACAAAATCGCGCTTCTTATCGTAGGTGCCTGAATTTATGAAATCATAAAGCACTTTGTTTTCATTGGAGGCGCATATCAGACCTTTGACAGGCAGTCCCATCTTCATTGCATAATAGCCGGCCAGTATGTTGCCGAAATTCCCTGTGGGAACAGTGAAGTTTATTTCCTCTCCTGCCCTTATGGCCCCCTGTTTGCAAAGCTGTGAGTAGGAGTAGAAATAGTAGACTATCTGAGGGATCAACCTGCCTATGTTTATGGAGTTTGCAGAGGAGAACATGAAATTTTTCCCGTCCAGCTTCTCCAGCAGCGTATCATCTGCAAACAGCCGCTTCACTCCGGTCTGTGCATCATCAAAATTGCCCTGTATGCCCAGGACATATGTATTATTTCCGGTCTGGGAGGTCATCTGCTTTTTCTGGATCTCGCTTACACCCTCCTCAGGGAAGAATACTATTATCCGGGTGCCCGGAACTCCTGCAAAGCCTTCAAGGGCTGCTTTACCGGTATCTCCTGAGGTTGCGGTCAGAATTACCAGCTCCTTTTCCAGCCTTTGCTTTGCTGCAGCGCATTTCATAAGGTGGGGAAGCAGTGATAAGGCCATATCCTTGAAGGCCAGCGTAGGGCCATGGAAAAGCTCAAGAAAATAAACTCCTGCTTTATCCACTACCGGAGCTATTTCAGAAGTGTCGAATTTGCTGTCATAGGCCTTGGCGATACACTCCCGCAGCTCATTTTCACCGAAGTCCCCAAGGTATTCCTTCATGACCTGATAGGCAAGGCTTCTATAATCCATAGCCGTCATTTCCTCCAAAGAAATTCCGAGCCTGGGTATGCGGGTAGGGACAAAAAGTCCTCCGTCCGCTGAGATGCCCTTGATTATTGCTTCTGATGCGGTTATAAGGCCATCCTTTCTCCTGGTGCTTTTATATAATATTTTCTCCATAATTATAGCCTCCAATAAGTATCAGCCGGCATGTTCGATAACCCTTAAACCAGCTTTTTGAGTTTTAATTATTATATCATAAGTTCGCAAGAATTTATGATATCTGCCCATGTGCGTTTTGCGGAGCAAAAAATCGCACGGGCACTTAAATAAAAGGTATAATAATTGCAGGAACTGCGATTATTATACCACACTTATTTCAATATCGAGAGTTTATTTGCGTTTTGGGAATAATGAAATTATACTGTAGAAGAATAGATTTAATTGGAAGAATAGGGGGAAAACATGGATCTGATATATTTTGATAATAGCGCTACAACCAAGCCGCTAAAGCAAGTCATTGATGAAGTGGCTCTCTGTATGGAGAAATACTTCGGCAATCCTTCCTCCGCACACAGATTGGGCATAGAGGCCGAAAGGAAGGCGGAAGCTGCGAGGTCACAGGTGGCAGGACTTATAGGAGCTCAACCGAAGGAAATAGTATTTACCTCCGGAGGCAGTGAGGCCAACAATACAGCAATTCTTGGCACTGTAAAAAACGGGGAGCACATCATAACGTCAAAAATTGAACATCCCAGTGTCATAAGGCTGCTGGAGCACATGGAGACCTTGGGCTGTGAAGTCACCTACCTGGAGGTTGACGGTAACGGTGCAGTGAAGCTCGAAGAGCTGGAGGCGTCAATAAAGGATAACACCAGGCTGGTCACAATAATGCATGTCAACAATGAAGTGGGTTCAATACAGCCTGTTGCAGACATGGTAAGGTTGGTAAGGGCACGAAGCAAAAAGGCGCGTATCCATGTGGACGCAGTGCAGTCGGCGGGAAAGCTGGAGCTGGATGTTGCAAAAATGGGAGTTGACCTGCTTTCTCTCAGTGCCCATAAAATACACGGACCTAAAGGCGTGGGTGCCTTATATGTAAAAAGCGGCCTGGTTCTCAAGCCTCTTATACTGGGCGGCGGACAGGAACGGGGTATAAGGTCGGGGACTGAGAACCTTCCGGGAATTGCAGGCTTCGGCACGGCTGCCGCTGCAGCTATGGAGAACAGGAAGGAAAAAGCTGAACAGCTATACCAGATAAAAAAGCATTTTATTGAAAAAATAGAAGAAATCGAAGCTGTTAAAATAAACAGCCCCTTGGGAAGCACCCATACCGACAGTATATTGAACATTTCCTTCCTGGGGATCAGGGGAGAAGTGCTTCTTCACGCACTGGAGGATTACAATGTCTTTGTTTCCACCGGCTCTGCATGTTCCTCGAGGCAGGCGGGCCACAGCAACTATGTGCTTCCTGCTATGGGCCTTTCCAAAGCTGAGGTTGAAGGGGCCATAAGGTTCAGTTTTTCACATATGAATACAATTACTGAGGTTGATAATACTATTGAGGCCTTAAAAAAGCTTCTGCCCTTTTTAAGGAGGTTGAATAAATGAAGTGTCTGTTGGTAAAGTACTCCAGTGAGATCACTCTCAAGGGTCTTAACCGGAATAGTTTCGTTGAGGAATTGTTGAAGGAGATAACCAGGAGGATCGGCAGCGGTTACAGGATAGATAAGGAATCGGGAAGATTTTTTATCCATTCTTATTCGGAGGATATGATACATAAGCTGTGTAAGGTTTTTGGAATAATCCGGGTTGCGGAAGCAGATATTGTCGAGAAGGATATTGAGCTTATCGGCAAGGCTGCTATAGAACAATTGAGAGCAATAAACGGAGTTAAGACCTTTAAGGTCGAGAGCAAGAGGGCCGATAAGCGTTTCCCCATGAGCTCCATGGAGATATCCCGGACTGTGGGCGGTATGGTTTTAGGCTCAATTGAGGATATCGGAGTGGATGTTCATAACCCTGAGGTGGTTGTAAATGTAGAGGTAAGAGATAAGGCATATGTTTATTCCAGAGAATATGAGGGCGTAGGCGGAATGCCTTACAAAAGTGCAGGAAAAGGCATGCTGCTGCTTTCAGGCGGTATCGACAGCCCGGTTGCAGGATATATGATGGCAAGGAGAGGCCTGGAGCTTTCCTGCGTCTATTACCACAGCCACCCGTATACCAGCGAGAGGGCCAAGGACAAGGTGGTTGAGCTGGCAAGAAAGCTGGCACGGTATACCGGGCCCATAAAACTCTATGTGGTGCCTTTCACCCGCATACAGATGGATATTATAGAAAAGTGCAGGGAAGACGAGCTGACTATAATAATGAGACGCTTCATGATGAAGCTGGCTGAGCTGGCAGCACGCAAAGAGGGCGCAAAGGCTCTGATAACGGGAGAAAGCCTGGGACAGGTAGCCAGCCAGACCCTGGAGAGCATCCTTGTGACCAACAGTGAGCTTGAGCTTCCTGTATTCAGGCCCCTTATAGGGATGGACAAGGTGGATATAATGGATATCTCCAGGAAAATAGACACCTATGAGACCTCAATACTGCCTTTTGAGGATTGCTGCACAATATTTGTACCAAAACATCCCAAGACCAGGCCAAGGCTGGAAGAAATAAAAAGGTCGGAGGAGAAACTGGACTTTGCCGGCTTGATGAAGGAAGCACTGGAAAATGCAGAAATTATATTTATAGAATAATAAAAATATTTTGACCAATAATAAAACCGTACTAAATTTCAAGGAGGTTAAAATATGCAAGGCAGAGTTGAAAAGAGAAATGAGCACCTGTCCGGAGTAAAATGTGTTGTGAATACATGTTATTACCATGCACAGGGAGATTACTGCAGTGCTGCAAAGATAGAAATACAGCCGAACAATGCAGCCAGTACGCATGAAACCGACTGTGCAACCTTTGCACCAAACCACTGATAACCGGTAAGGTATAACGTCAATACCCTTTGTAGTTGAGTCTATAAAGGGTATATTTTATTCAATAATATGCCAGTAAGAAGGAATTTATCCAAAAGTGTCGAAATTAGTGAGTATTGAAATCTGATACAATAGAGCTTCATAATTATCTGCCGTAAAAAAGGTGGACAAGCAATAAAAGGGGGGAGTATTATGGATACGATGCAGTTGGTAATATTCGGGCTCAACGGGCAGGAATACGGCATAGACATATTCAAGGTAAATGAAATAGTACCCTATTCGAAACCTACGAAAATACCGAATTCTCCCGACTATGTCGAAGGAGTCCTGAATTTGAGAGGACACGTTATTCCCATTATAAGCCTGAAAAAGAGATTTAACCTGGAGGACCCCGGAACTGACGACAGGACAAGGATAATTGTGTCCAACACAGGGGGAACGGTTGCAGGCTTTGTTGTGGACGAAGCATCAGAGGTGCTTACAGTGGAAAAGGACAGTATTGAGCCTGTATCGGAGATAGTATCCAGCATAAGCAGGAAATATATCGCCGGAGTAGGAAAGCTGAGCAATGGAAGAATGTATATATTGCTTAATTTTGATGAGCTGTATACGGAAGAATGATATTTAATACCGGGTATACAAACGGGGGGCACTTCAGCTTGAGGTGCCTTTGTTCATATATAATATAAAATGCAAATATAATATAAAGGATATAAAGGAAAAATAACTGCGGAGGTTGTTGGATATGGGAAAACTCATAATAAAAACTGTCATATTCATAGTAATATTTTTATCTGCCGTATATGTGATAGGCATCCAGGAAAGCTACCCGGGCCCGGAAAAGGCTGAAAACGCAGTTCCCCTTGAAGTGGTTTCCGAACCTGAGCAAGAACCTGAGCCTGTTCCTGAAATTATCCTGTCGGGAATGGAACTGCAGCCCGGAGGCTGTTTTGAGATTTATCTCAAGGGTTTGACAGAGAGGGATGAGATAAAAATATCCACACCATTGCTGTTGGAGCAGCCGGCCTTTTTCGAGTACCGGGAGGGCAAGCTGGCTGTAGTGCCGATAAATTGCAGGACGAAGGAAGGGGATTACGATTACAGGGTGCAGGTACTGAGGGATGGAGAAACAGCCGTTGATAAGGAGGCTGTCCTGAAGGTGCTTCCCAAGGAATTTGAAAAGCAATATCTCACCGTTTCCACTACTCAGCAGGCCCAGCGCAGTGATGAAAACTTCGATGAAGACAAGGTACATACCGACAGGGCAAAAGCGGTTACCTCGGATATACCCCTCTGGGAGGGTGTTTTTATCAAGCCGGTAGAGGGAAGGATATCCACAGAATTCGGACAAATAAGGTATGTAAACAAAACAGAGTCGGGAAGGCATTCGGGACTTGACCTTGCCGCTGCCAGAGGAACCCCGGTAAAGGCTGCGAACAATGGAAGCGTCAGATTAGCAATGATGCTGAAGGTCACCGGAAATACCGTAATAATAGATCATGGCTTCAATATTTACAGCGCCTATGCTCATCTTGACAAGCTGCTTGTCAAGGAGGGGGATCAGGTGAAAAAAGGGGATATAATCGGTGAGGTAGGCTCGACAGGCTTTTCTACCGGCCCGCACCTGCATTGGACCACAACCGTCGGCAAGGTATACATAAACCATTAGACACTGATGGAAAAAGACCCCTTGAGCTTTCTGAATGCGGAAGTCAAAACGGATCAATAGCCCTCCGGCTTAATATTTTCAGGAGAAAACTTTCGGCAAGCATGAAAAGCTTCAAATGTACCAGGCAGAAAACATATAGGAGCGGGATAAGTGCAAAGACCTGCTGAATAAGCGTCCATCGGTATGCGCTGCTGAAAATACTTATTCCAAGCAGGTAATTGACTGCGGACAGAATTGCTGAAACTACCAGCACTGAGAGTATGGGAACGGTATAAATACTCCTCAGGCTATCCCTCATTATACCCAGGGTCAGACCTATGCTTCCGCTTATACATATGAAAAACAGGGCTTCGCCCATATCCATACAGGCTGAAAAGATAGAAACAGAAAAATATATTACAAAGCCCAAAGACCTGTTTTGGCGTACAGCTATATATATCGGCAGGCCTCCGATAGCCACGGCAAAAGCGAAGGTGCTTTCCCAGATTGCAGGAACGGCAGGAAGTAATACAGCCAGTACAGCAAGTAATATATAGAAAAGCACCGGTTTTCTGTTATGCACATTATTTTCCCCCTCTTTGCTCAATCAGACAGGTAAATCCTTCCTAATTGATTGATATGATGGAGAGGGACAAAATAAAACCCCAAGATAGCTATTATCTGCGGGTTTTTTTAATCTCAGTATATTTATTTTCTTCTCATAACAGCCACGACGATGGGAATAGTAATGACTACTGCGATCATCGCTTCGGGAAGTCCATTGGTAACGGCTACCCCGTATATAACCTTTGCTGCGGCTGCCGCACTGGATTTTTTAGCTCTTAACTCCTGAAGAACTTTAAGGCAAGCGATAGGCCGTAATAAACGATGATGCTGCCGCAAATGATATTTATCCACCTTAATGTCTTTGGACCGACCATGCTCCTGAAGATTGACACAATGGTCGTCAGGCCTGTGAACCAGAGGAAGGATGCCGCAGCCACCCCGAAAATAAAGGTGTTTGCATATTCAGCAGGCAAGGAGGCTTTAAACCCGCCCAGAAGCAGTGAACCGTCGATTATTGCCTGGGGATTCAGCCAGGTAACTGAGAAGCAGATTGCCGCCACCTTGAGCAAAGGATCTCCTGTTTCAACCTCCCTTCCGGTGTTGGGAGCTTTACGGATCAAGCCGACTCCGATATAAACCACCATAATGCTGCCCACCAGCAATACTGTGTTCTTCAGGGCCGGAAAGCTTTCCAGGACTATCCCTATTCCAAAAAAGCAGGCCAGGGCCAAAGAAATATCAAAGAACACCGTTATGAGAGCAACCTGATAAGCCCTCAATCTGCCTGATTTTATTGCAGTATTGATAACATATAGATTCTGCATACCGATAGGAGCCACATAAGCTAGGCCTAAAAGCAGCCCTTCGATAAAATATCGCGACATTTGCTTCAATCCTTTCAAAATATGATTAGATAATATTACATGTATTATCATATATGAGGAAGCGGGAAAAGTCTAATGCTTGTTGTGTAATGGAATAAGAATGTGCAACAACCGGAACGGTTGCGAACCGTTCCCTACGAAACAACAAGCTTATGTATAGGCTGTAGGGAACGGTTCTAAACCGTTCCGTCCTTATATTGCGCAATCTTCATATATTGTGCTATGTTAAACAGATATGAATCAACTAATGTTCAAAAAATAATTGTAAAGAATCAGCATAGTTGTTATGATTAAATAAGAGATAACAGAGAAAACCTCATTACAATACAGTGGGAGCTGAGAATAATGTCGTTAACAACGGAGAAATATCGGAATTATGTGAGGATTCTTAGAGAAGAACTCATTCCAGCCCTGGGATGCACCGAACCTATTGCTATTGCGTACGCAGCGGCGAAGGCCAGGGAAGTCTTGGGTGCTCTTCCTGACAGGATCGTTGCGGAATGCAGCGGCAACATCATCAAGAATGTAAAGGGTGTAGTCGTACCAACCACGAAAAACCTTCGCGGCATAGAGGCTGCAGCTATCATCGGTGTTGTCGGCGGAGACGCGGCAAAGGAGCTGGAGGTGCTTTCAGGAGTAAAGCAAAATCACCTGGATCAGGCCAAGGCTCTTATAGAAAAGGGAATAT
>JAEXXN010000403.1 GCA_023405875.1 Bacillota bacterium
CAGGACTCACCGAAGGAGAACGGACATCCGGTCAGGAGGACTTCATATATGACAGGGCGCAGGTGATCGTTGCTACAAATGCCTTTGGTATGGGCATAGATAAGTCAAATATCCGGTTTGTAGTCCACTACAATATGCCCAGGACGATGGAAAATTACTACCAGGAAGCAGGCAGGGCAGGACGGGATGGAGAGAAAGCAGAGTGTATCCTGCTGTATAGTGCGGCGGATACTGTCATGAACAAATTCCTTATTGAAAGCAGCGGCGAAAATACAGATAAGGCCGTTGAGTATAAGAAGCTCCAGGAAATGGTGGATTACTGCAATACCGACGGCTGCCTGAGAGGATACATATTAAGGTATTTCGGGGAGCAGGAGCTGCCTGAACAGTGCGGCAACTGCGGAAATTGCCTGAGTACCGGCGAAGAGACCGATATCACTGAGGAGGCCCGCAAGATACTTTCCTGCATCAAAAGAACCGGGGAAAGGTTTGGAGGCGGCTTGATCACTGATGTTTTAAAGGGGGCCAACACCTCAAAGCTCAAGACCCTGGGCTTTGATAAACTGAGCACCTACGGCATAATGGAGGATTATTCAAGGGACACCATAAAGGAAATCATTTCATATCTTGCGGCAGAAGGGCATATTGACGTCATAGGGGATAAATACCCTGTGCTTTGCCTGAATCCAAAGGCCAAAAAGCTTTTGGCGGATGGAGCGCAGCTCAGTATAAAGCGTTCAATATCAAAGGTACAGCAGAATACACCAAAATCTGATTTTAATATCAGCAAGGAATTGTTTGAAGAACTGCGCCAGATAAGGAAAGAAATAGCCGACAGCAAGAAAGTGCCGCCTTTTGTTGTATTCTCTGATGCAACCCTTAAGGATATGTGTGCCAGGCTTCCGTTAACAGAAGAAGCAATGCTTGAGGTGTCGGGAATAGGAAAGTTCAAGCTTGAAAAATACGGAGCTCCCTTTATAAAAGCAATAAACGAATATGTAAGGCAGAAAAATATTGTTATTCCTGCGGCTGAACCTGAAGGCAGGAAAATGGGTAAGGCAAAAAATACAGACAAGAAGGATACAAAGCTTGTAACCTATGAAATGTACATAAGCGGAAAATCCTTAAAGGAAATCTGTGAGGAGCGGGGCTTGACGCAGATCACTATAGAAGGGCATCTGCTTGATTGTCTGGAGAAGGGCTTGCCCCTGGAATATGAGTGCTTTATCCCAAAGGCAGCAGAGGCGGAGATAATGAAAGCCATCAAAAACTGCGGAACAGAAAGACTGAAGCCCATTAAGGAGGCTCTACCCGGGGAGATAACCTATACCGCAATAAGGTTCGCGGTATGGAAATATAAGCAGCAGGCAGATAAATCCTTATAGCTGAAAAAGGGGATTGGTGCATAATAAGGATGATGCTACGTAAAAATGATGTGCAACAACCGGAACGACACGGGGGTCGTTCCCTACAACATACCAATTGTCATGTGTTGTTTGTAGGGAACGGCCTCCGTGCCGTTCCGCACCCATGTTGCGCATTCTCCTACAATCATTCAACATTCCCTTTTGCATCATGCCCACTCTATAAATAGTGATGAAATTAACAATAAAGTGTGACTTGTATCACTTTAACTCAAACAACGTTGTGGTATTATGGAATCAATGGAAGAACGAATCATATATGTTAAATGTTTTCGCGAAATACATAAGGGATGCTACATAAATAAATTATGTAAAGCTGCAAATAATAGCCATATCCGGCAGCAGAAAGGGGAAATTAATATGGATGAGCTTAAGGGCGGACAGACCGGAACCAATGCTTCTGCTGTGCCTAAGGCAGGAGAAATCGACTTCCGCAGGACAGTGTATGAGCTTACAAGGGAATACCCTGAAATCATCGGCATAATGAAGGAGCTGGGCTTTGAGAGCATAGCCAACGAGGGTATGCTGAATACCGCAGGAAGGTTTATGACGATACCAAAGGGAGCAGCTATGAAGGGTATAAATATGGACAGGATAGAAAAGCTATTTGAAGAAAGAGGATATACAATCATAAAAAAGGAGGAGTAATATGAGCGAGAT
Organism: Bacillota bacterium; assembly: GCA_023405875.1. Taxonomy (GTDB): domain Bacteria; phylum Bacillota; class Clostridia; order Lutisporales; family Lutisporaceae; genus BRH-c25. The sequence goes on from JAEXXN010000403.1 coordinate 2,085, forward strand.
AATAAACAACAGGGAGTACCGGCAAAAGGTATTGCGGGAGCTGATAATGGAGCTTCATGCCGGCAAGACGGTGGAAGAAGTAAAAGCCAGATTTGAAGAGCTTATCAAAGGGATATCGGCGTCGGAAATATCTGAAATGGAACAGGCCTTGATAATGGACGGCATGCCTGTGGAGGAGATACAAAGGCTCTGCGATGTCCATGCCGAAGTATTCAAAGGCTCCATTGAGGAGATTCACAGGGCGGAGAAGCCTGAAGATGCCCCGGGGCATCCTGTGCATACCTTCAAGCTGGAGAACCGTGAGCTGGAAAAGCACATCAATGAAAAGGTGCTGCCTCATCTGTCTGAGTTCAAAATAAGCGACAGCAAGGAGAATATATTAAAGCTCCAGGAGGATTTCAATCTTCTTATGGATATAGATAAGCACTACAGCAGAAAAGAAAACCTGCTCTTCCCCTATATGGAGAAGTACGGTATAACCGCTCCTCCAAAGGTCATGTGGGGTGTGGATGATGAGATAAGGGCAGAGCTGAAAGCGGTAAAGGCACTGCTCAGGGACTATGACGGAGGGAAGGAGCAGGTAGCCTCAAAGGCAGATGCTGCAGCCAAAAGAGTTATTGAAATGATATTCAAAGAGGAGAACATACTCTTCCCGATGGTAATGGAAACACTTACAGAGGATGAATGGCTGATAATCGAAAGTGAAAGTGATGAAATAGGCTACTGTCTGGTCGGACCACAGGGGAAATGGAAGCCTGTAAAGAGCAATATTGAGAATAAGCAGAAAGAGGCTGAAGCAGCAGGGCCGGAGGGTTATCTGAAATTTGAGACCGGCCTGCTGACAGCAAAAGAGATCGGGCTTATGTTCAATAACCTTCCGGTGGACATTACCTTTGTTGACAAGGATGGTTCGGTAAAATACTTCTCCCAGGGCAAGGAAAGGATATTCGCCAGAACAAAGGCGATCATCGGAAGACAAGTGCACAACTGCCATCCGCCGGCAAGTGTCCATATAGTGGAAAAGCTTGTGGAGGATTTCAAAGCAGGGGTAAAGGACAGCGAGGATTTCTGGATCAGGATGGGTGAGCTTTACGTATATATAAGGTATTTTGCAATCAGGGATGAAAACGGAGAGTATGTAGGTACGATGGAAGTGACACAGAATATAAAACCGATTCAGGAGATAACAGGAGAGAAGCGGTTGGTATCAGACTAAGCAAGGAAAAATCGTGGCAAGGTGCCACGATTTTTCTTTGCTTTTACGTCAATAATAGATTTTTGTCTGCCATACATGCACGGTAAATTGTTACTTATATGTCGAATGTTGACATTGTGAGTAATGGCTGTATATAATAAAAATAATTGTATTTAAAAGTTAAGTTGTATTTATTTCTAAGCATTATAAAGGCAAACCCTATGAAAAGTAGGGGACGCAAAGCTGCGGGTCTAAGGTGAAAACACTATGACAGCCGGGCTGCTATGCTGTATTTTCGCAGATCAAGAAGCTCTGGCAAAAATTATGAAAGGATGTTCTGAGTAAATTATACCAGATAATCAAAGTCAGAGGGGGAATAAATCATATGAAGTTTAATTTTGTCAGAAATAAGCGGCAGAAAAACAAAAAAGATCATAAAGGGACACAGATTTCAACAGTTGGCAGTATAAAAACCAAAATGATCGCTTTAATGGGTTTATTGCTATTATTTGTATGTATTGGTTTTGCAGCAACATCATACTATTATTCTTCGAATGCCCTCACTAACCAGGTCAAAGAAACCTTGCCCGTAATCGCAGAACAGTCGGCAAAGGTTCTGGAAAGCAGGATAAATGAAAACCTTTCAGCCCTGGAATCGGTTGCTGCCAGGAATGAGATAAAGGACATAAATGTCCAGACAGAGGATAAGCTTGAAATACTATATGAAGAATCAGCAAGGGGCCTCCACAGGTGGGTAGGTATTGCAACAACGGACGGGATACTATATCCGACAAATGGCGGCGCCAGAAACATAAGTGACAGTGATTATTTCAAGCGGTCAATGAAGGGTGAGGATGTTGTAACCGAACCTTTTATGGATGAAGCCATTAATGCGGTAGAGATTGTTTATTCGGTACCGATAACTTATAACGGCGAAGTTGTGGGAGTTCTTGCTGCTGCTAAAGACGGATTTGAGCTATGCAATTTCACAAAGGACATAACCGTAGGAGAGTCCGGAAAGTCGTTTATAATTGGTGAAAATGGTACGACCATAGCTCACAGCAACAAGCAATTGGTCTCGGAAAAGTACAACGTCTTTGAACAGCTTGAGAAGGATCCGACTCTCCAGTCTCTTGCCAGTATAGAGGAGAAGATGATAAAAGGGGAAGCCTCCATTGGTGAATATAAGGATGGAGGGTTAGACAAGTACATCGGATATGCGCCTATAAAGAACACTAAATGGTCTATAGGGGTGGAAGCACCCAAGAGTGAGGTGCTGAACCAATTAAGCGGCTTGCAGAATTCCATAGTCACAATGTCAATTGTATTTATACTCCTCAGCCTTATATTTGCTTTCATAATATCCGGAGCTATAGCAAAACCGGTAAAGTTGGCAGTTGAACATCTGAATATAGTTTCCTCCGGAGATTTTACAAGAGAATTGCCCAAGAAGTTCATTAATAGAAGGGATGAGTTCGGAGCTCTGGCAAAATCCATAGCTACTATGCAGAATTCCATAAAGGATGCCGTGAATAGTGTTATAGCTGAGGCATCGAAGGTTAACGAAGTTATAAATAAGGCTATCGACAATATGTCCGGCCTCGGGGAGCAGATTGAGGATGTATCAGCTACTACCGAGGAGATGTCCGCGGGAATGCAGGAGATGGCAGCTTCGGCAGAGGAAATGAACGCTACCTCAGTGGAGATCGACAGGGCTGTTGAATCAATATCGGCGAAAGCCCGGGACGGTGTTGTGGCAGCGGAAGGAATAAGCAATAAAGCCAAAAAACTGAGTGAAAGCTTTGAAGCATCACAAAAAAGCGCCATGAAAGCGCTTGGCGAGGCGAAAGATAGGCTGGAAAAAGCATTGGCAGATGCGAAAGCTGTAGAGCAGATAAATGTTCTTGCAGAAGCAATCCTACAGATTACCGATCAGACCAACCTGCTTGCGTTAAATGCCGCCATTGAGGCGGCCAGGGCAGGCGAGGCAGGGAGAGGCTTTGCGGTAGTTGCCGATGAGATCAGAAAGCTTGCGGAAACCTCCAACAAGACCGCAATGCAGATACAGGAAATCACAAATACCGTAGTCCGGTCGGTGGACAATCTGTCGGACAGCTCCAACAACCTTCTGAGCTTCATGGTTACAGATGTGAACAAGGATTATGATATTATGCTCCAAGCTACGGGAGAATACAAAAAGGATGCTGAATTTATTGCATCCCTTGTTAATGATTTCAGAGCCAAGGCGGGAGAACTGTCAGCGTCAATGGAGAGTATGGTCACCGCCATCAATGAAATCACAGCCTCCAACAGTGAGGCGGCAGAGGGAACACAGAATATAGCACAAAAAACGGTCGTTATAGTTGAGAGCTCCAATAAAGTGCTTGTACATGGCAGTGATACGAAAGACAGCGCTAATAACCTTATGGAGGCCATGGCAAAATTTAAGGTATAGCTGTAATGTTTTGAAAAGGCAGGAGTTGTCCTGCCTTTATATATGTTTTCCCGACAGGCTGATTCCTTGTGCAAGCTGATGCAGCCTGCAGCAAGCCTGCAGTCTCTATGCCCTGTGATACCATCAGACGAAATCGATCGCACTATAGATCAAATCAGGATAATTTTTATTTTTGTAATAAGATTAGCCGTTATTTTCATAGATTATTATTGCGGAAACCAAATGAATAATCAGCGATAACATATACAGGAGGTGAAATACGGGGCTAACGCCCATTTAGGCCGGGTACCGCAAAAAAATAAGGAGGAGCAGTATTGGAAAAGTATTCTGTAGATAAGAATGATTTGAAGCACTGCATTTTGGCTAAAGTTGAAGAGCTGGTGGAATGTGTGCAAAGACTTGGAAAAACAGAGCTGTTTCAAATTACTGTAAAATATATTAATGGGGAATTGATGACCAGCACCGACTTTGCAGACCTGAAGACGACGAACTGAAAGGCTGGGGGCATCTTAGGATGCTTCCAGTTTTTTCTTTGTCTTTGATAAACAATATAGGGTAAAATAATTGTGCACAAAAGATATACGGAAAGGTGGGCATAAATGAAGGACAATCATGCATTGCTAAAGTGTATTGAAGAATTGAGGGAAGAAATGTACAAATCCATGAATAACAACAGCGACCTCCAGGACAGCCGCATACTGGACATAAGCAGGGAGCTGGATAAGTATCTGGTTGAGTATCAGAGGCTGCTGGAGGAAAAAGGAAAGTAGAGGGTATTCTTGTAAACTTCCGGCAGCGGAATTCATATTATGGCAGTAGTATTGTGTTTAGGAGGGATATGTTTATGGTAATGATAAAAAACATGCTTCTTACAAATCACAACAGACCCGGAAAAAAGATAAAAAAGCTGAAGGGTATTGTCATACATTGGACAGCCAACACCGCTGCAGGAGCAGATGCTGTAGCCAACAGGAATTATTTCAATACAACAGGCAGCTACACATCAACCCACTATATAGTTGATTCCAAACAAATAATAAGGTGCATACCCGATGACGAGATCGGGTACCATGCCGGTGCTTCCAGGTATACAGAGCTGGGAAACAGTATCAGAGAAGGAAATACTTCGCCAAACTATTATCTTTTGGGTATAGAGATGTGTGTCAACAAGGATGGGGATTGGAACAAAACCTACGAAGCAACAGTGAGCCTGGCGGCATACCTGCTGAAGAAGCATGGCCTTTCCGTTGACGGTGTATACCGTCACTATGATATTACCGGCAAGGGGTGCCCCCAGATGATGCTTGAAGAAGAGCCCTGGAATGAGTTCAAATCAAGAGTAGCATCCCAACTGCTGCCTGTCAGGATACAAATCAATGGAAAATACCTTGCTGTAGATGCATTTATAAAGGATGACAGGACATATGCGCCCGTAAGAGCAATAGCCGGGGCCCTGGGAGCAGAGGTGGATTGGGATGAAACCAGACGTACCGTGCTTATAACCACAAAGGAAAACAAGGCCTGACGGAATTGCGCTTCCGTTGATTTTTCTTGTGGACAGGTATATAATAAAGCTAAAGAACAGTATTCCTGGAATGTTCGTTATGTTATTAATCTTAAGCCTCAACGATTAAAGGGGAGCCCAAGTATTAAGGTGGATATCGGGCTGGCCTGACCAGATGGTTGAAGCGTCGATCAGGGCACCCACCTGCTGAGTGGCAGGTTTTAAGATTATGGCTGACGGCATTTCGGGGGCAATATAGTACCCATAGGTATTATTTTCCAAGTGCAGGAATATAATATCCTATGGGCATTTTGTTGTGGAGGTATTTTTATGTTTGAGGAGAGAAATATCGTTGAAGATGCAGACAGACGGATTCACGACGAGGTATTCATACAAAGCATTGACAGGAGAGAAAGAATAACAAGGTTCCTGATTGCCAATCTGGGAATAGATGATGCCGGCGCAAGAGATGAAGAAGCTGCCTCCGATATACTGTGCCAGCTTTTGAGAGAGGAAAATCCGGTTGCTGACGATATCCTGGAGGATGCAATGGTATTCCTGAGCGAGCAGGAGGATTATATTCCTGAACCGATGCGGGAAGCGGGCGAGAGCCGGGTAATCAGCTTCTATAACAGGGAAAAAGCAAAGCAGTATATAGATACCTACTGGAAAAAATACAATCCGGCTTATCCTTCCTACAGCCATGGAGGAGGAGACTGCACCAACTTCATATCCCAGGTGCTGTATGCAGGGGGAATACCATGGGTGGATGACGGCAATCCGGCAAACCATAAGAAAGGCTCCAACTGGTATTGCAAGCCGGGGGCCACAAGTAAGGACAGCGAGCGGAGGGTGACCTTCTCCTGGAAGATAGCGGCAGTATTCAAAGCCCATTTCATAAAAAGGGTTGGAGAGCATAAAATATACAGCTATGCCGAAGCAATAGCCAATATCAATAACCTGTCCGGGGAGATTTATATAGGAGACGTAGTGCAGTTCTGTTACTCCAGCGGCGTACCGTACCATACCCTTGCCGTCACAGGGTTCAACAGGGACCCGGAGTACCATATTAAAGATATCGTATTGGCATCCCATGATGTTGATTCCAATACCCGGTCATTGTATAGAACGATGTTGAAATATCCATCAGATTACAGGCTCAGGGTATATAATATCAAGAAGGGCCCATAAAGCAACGATATGTTATTATGCAGGCATACGCATATAAAGCGGTGCCTGCTTTTTAATGTATGAATAAATTGCGGCTGCCGGCGGCTTGTCCTATTGAATAACCTCCTGAAAAATTGTATAATTATGAACAATATTATTCCTGACTTTGAATGTAAGCATGACGGACAGGCATTGGAGGACTGATTATATGAAGAATTCAAGTGAAAAACTGTATATTGTGAAGGATGAGCCCGCAGCGTACGGTGTACCCCCTGTGAACAAGGGCGATATGGTAAAAAGGGCGTTTAAGGCTGCTTTTCCCAGAACCTTGCCTGTGATGGCGGGATATATAGTTCTTGGAGCCGGCTTCGGAATATTTTTGCAAAGCAAGGGCTTTAATTTTCTTTGGGCCATACTGATGAGCATTTCAATTTATGCCGGGTCCATGCAATACGTGGCAGTGGACCTGCTGACCGGCGGAGCGACGCTGGTTGCTTCAGCCTTAATGACTTTGATGGTTAATGCACGTCACTTGTTCTACGGTATTTCCATGCTTGATAAGTATAAGGGAACAGGCAGAAAAAAGCCTTATCTGATTTATTCATTAACGGACGAAACCTACTCCCTTGTTTGTTCCCCTGATATACCTGAAGATGTTGAGCCTGATCTGTATTATACCTTTGTATCCTTTCTGAACCAATGCTATTGGGTAGCCGGAAGCGCAGCCGGAGGACTGGCAGGTACACTTATTGCCTTTGATGTTACAGGCATCGATTTTGCTATGACAGCGCTGTTTGTAGTGATTTTTATTGAGCAGTGGTTAAGCACCAGGCAGCATATCCCTGCGGTGATAGGCGTATTGACTGCGGTACTTTGCCTGTTGATTTTCGGCCCGGCTGAATTTGTCATCCCCTCAATGCTTTCCATTGTCATCCTGCTGACTGTCTTTCGCAAACCACTGACAAAGGAGGCTGAAAGCAATGCCTGATACAGGATACTCACTTTTACTCATTGCCGTCATATCAGCGGTGACCCTGATGATCAGATTTCTGCCATTTATACTGTTCCCGGCAGGAAAAGAAACGCCCCGGTATATCGCATACCTTGGAAGGGTGCTGCCCTATGCAGTAATGGGCATGCTGGTGATTTACTGCCTGAAAAACATATCCTTTGCCGCTTCACCCTTCGGTGTCCCGGAATTGCTTGCGGTTGCCCTGGTTGCCGGCCTGCACCTGTGGAAACGGAATACCCTGGTAAGTATAGGAGCAGGCACCGTCTGCTACATGCTCCTGGTACAGCTTGTATTTATATAGGATACCCTTCAGCCCCGCCGCTGAGGGGTATTTATTTTGTATTGACCCCTACAGCATGTAACATATTGGAAAGCAATTGAATAATATGGTAGGGATAACATGTAAAGGGGGGTTAATTATGACCAAAAGCTATATATATGACCATGAGTACAAGCCTGAAATGCTTGTAGCTCCGCATTATAAAATACCGGTTATGGGTCCGGAATTCAAGCTGGCTGAAGCCTATGTCCCTTACCAGGTGATGCAGAAGGTGTATGAGCCGATGAAGGGACTGATGAAGGGAACCATATTCCCGGAGCTTTATGATCCGTATGTGAAGATGAAAAGGGGCAGGGAAGATTGAGGAAAGGGAGGTATTAAGATGGATATAAGCAGAGACAGGCTTGAAATGCTCAAGGAAATAATGGCTATAGACTTCTCTCTGGTAGAGCTGAATCTGTATCTGGATACGCATCCTATGGATCAGAGAGCTCTAAGGCTGCACAATGAGTATGTTATGAAATTCAAAATGCTCAAGGAAGAGTATGAAAAGGAGTATGCCCCGCTGACTCATATTTTTATCAGTGCTTGCCCCTGGGAATGGATAGAAGATCCATGGCCCTGGGAGATCGACTATGAGATGGGGGGAAGATAATTTATGTGGATATATGAGAAAAAACTTCAATACCCGGCATGGGTCGAAGGCTGCGACTTGAAGATTGCCAAGCTGCTTTTTGCACAATACGGAGGGCCCGACAGCGAATTGTCCGCAGGTATAAGATATCTGTCACAGAGATATTCAATGCCAATACCGGAAGCAAAGGCGGTACTGACGGATATCGGAACCGAGGAAATGGCCCACTGGGAAATAATCGGAACGCTTATATACAAGATAACAGAGCGGGCAACCCCTGAGGAATTAAAAAAGGCAGGCATGGGGCCAAATTATGTACAGCATGGTACAGCACTGTATCCCAATGATGCAGCAGGTGTTCCCTGGACAGCGGCATATATACAGTCTACCGACGATCCCATAACAAATCTTTATGAGGACCTGGCGGCAGAGCAGAAAGCGAGAACCACCTACGAGCACCTTATAAATATCACTGATGACAGGGGTGTAATAGAGACACTGAGCTTCTTAAGGGAGAGGGAAGTGGTTCACTTCCAGAGGTTCGGTGAAACTCTGAGACTGGTTCAGGAGCATATGGATAACATGAAGCATAAAAGGTAACCAGGTGAGAGAGTGAAAACCGGCATGTCAAAAGTGATGCCGGTTTTTTAGTTATGTACCTTGCATCATAAACAGCAGGGAATATTCAAGCAAGGCGCAGCTTAGTAGTAATCAACCGCATTTGATTGTCATAGGATAAAAATAAAAGGAGTATATATAAATGGATAAGCTTTTTACCTGGGAAGCAATCGCAACCCTGACAGGTGCTGCTACGCTTGTATATTTTATCGTGGCTTATACTAAAAGGCCCCTGGACAAATCATTGCCGAAGCTTATGAGGATCGTTGGAACAGATTTATATGCTGTTTTTTGGGCTTTTATTGTTTTGCTGGTTGCCACAGCCGTTATTCTTGGGGGTTTGACCTGGGCCTCTGCCGCATTGGCATTTTTCAATGCCTTCATAGTAGCGGCGGCAGCCGGCAAGATGAATGATAAGGCCATATATGAGAGTAAACACAAAGAGGGTGAATAGTATAGACTTTACACCCGTTATCAACCGGCACAACAGGAAAAATTATTATCGCTATTTGAGCTATAGGCAGACAAAAGATTAAAGGGGCTTATTCAGCCCCTTTAACTTTTAGCATTTGCAGTCATTTTTTGATTCAAGGAGTTCATTCAATATTGTTTCGCAGTCAACGATTACCTCGCATATGCAGCAAATATCTACAAACTTGAATTTGTCATGGCAGCGGAAAACTGCCAGGTGGCCTATTACAGATACTACCTCTACGTTTTCCTGAACACAATCGTCACAGGTGTTGAGTATGATGGTAGCCCTATTGTCGCCATTGTCTGCCAGCAGGCACAGTAAATCTTTTATGTTATCCGGAAAGTGTTTTATTCTACAATCTTTATCTCTTCTGCAATCTTTGCCCATCTAATTCACCTCCTAAATATTTGAGGATACAGATTCTGCTACTGCAAGCACATATAGCCGGAATCCATTTACAGGAGAGGGTTCAGTTTTATCTGTCCTCCTGCATATACCTCTGATATCATAATATTATCAAGTACAAATAATGTGACAGCTAAGTCAAAAAATATATGATTGAAATACAGGATATTCTGTGCTAATATGGAGATGCAATATACAATTTATTG
>JAEXXN010000473.1 GCA_023405875.1 Bacillota bacterium
AAAGCTGTGGGGTCGGTTGTTTTTGCTTTTGATTTCCAAAGCAAAAAGAACCGTCCCTACTGCTTCCACAGTCCCCTCTGCTTCCACATAGATGCTCTTATAATTTATTCAAAATACCTGGCAGTCGTGAATCTGGGTGAGAAATCAATATATTTTTCAAGAAGCCTGCTGAATAAGCCGATGATATTTCCGTTTATGACCGCACAGAGGATAGTGCCGATCCCTACTCCACGGATATCGCTAAAGAATATCAGGGACATTATAATGGCGACAGTGCAGCTGGCACAATCATATCCTATTTTGAACCTGTTTATATCGATTCCAAACTTTTTGGATATTTCTTTTACAAACAGCTCGTATACCTCAGGAGCCAGATAGGTGTGAAAAAACATTGAAATTCCAAAAGAGCAGAATAACATTCCAATGCTATACAACGAAATTCTGAACAGAAATATATCTGCCGGCACATTCCGGATGAGCCACATAAAGCTGTCCAATACAACTCCGTATATGAGGGCAGTAACAAAGGAAAAACAATAGGACAGCTTGAATTTCCCCACAATCAGAAAAACAACAATTAGCAACAGTGCCTGCAGTATATATTCTGCCATACCGAAGGTAAGAAAATCGAATTTCAGAGAAATCAGATATGCTGGTGCTACAACCATTGAAATTCCTAGATTTGCTTTCTCCATTAGCGTTACACCAAAGGCAAGGGTGAGAATTCCGATAATATAGGCCATTTCTGCGAAGTTTTTAATTTTTTTCATTGATACCTCCAAAATAAAGAAACCATAACTGCCGCTGTTTGATATAGAAACAGCAAAAGTTATGGTATATACTTACACACTAGAATTGTATTATGCTTTATGCTGCTTGTCAATATTTTGGGGAATCCCTGCAAGAATATAGTGCCGGGCACCACACTTTTGAACTTGTTATGGTAAAATATGTATAGCAAGTGTTTTTATTTTTGAAGGTATACTTCTGTAATTCTATTGCTATGCATTTTACAATGAAAGGAAGTCATATTATGGGTTATTCTATCTTTGATGAAACAATGGTTGATATGACCTGGCCCCAGATTGAAGCTGCCGTCAAAGAGGGGGCTATAGCACTGCTGCCGACCGGAGTTATAGAGGCTCACGGACCTCACATGGGGATCGGGGTTGATGCCTATGGTGCTTATATACTCTGCAAGCTTACCAGGCGCTGCTTGGAGGCAAAGGGCATAAGGACCCTGGTGGTTCCTCCGTATTACTGGGGGATAAACAATGCATTAGGTTCCTTTTACGGTTCGTTTACCGTACGTAAAGATACCATGGTGAACTTACTGTATGATATCCTCGCTTCGCTGAAGCACTGGGGGATAACAAGAGTTTTTAATATAAACCATCATGGAGACCCCGAGCACAACAGCGCAATATTTGAAGCGCTACAAAGGTCAAGAAAGGAAATGGAAATTGATGCATATAGCATACTATCGGATTTCGATATCAGGAGATTCGGCTTTACCGGTAAGGAGGACTTCATAATTGTGGCTGAAGACCCTTATGCTGCGGGTGAATACGATTATATCGACATACATGCAGGGGCCGGTGAGACAAGTATGATGGTGGAGTATTTCCCGGAATCGGTTGATATAGAGCTCGCCAAAACCCTTAAACCTACCAGCCTGACGGGTGATGATCTGAAAGAATGGAGAAGAGGCTGGGATATTTCAAGAAAGGTCACACCCCTGGGATACGTTGGAAACCCTGCGGGTTATGGAGCGGTTAGCGGGAATATGGAGAGCTTTGCAGAAAAGGCTGCTTGCTTGATTGAAAACCGAATCATCAAATAGGTGCCGGGGAAACCGCGAAAAAGGGTGAAATTATACCATATATTTCATAGGCTAGAGCGTTCATGACCAATATAGGAGGGATAAAATTGATGAAACCCCAAGCCTCACCGAAAAAAGTAACTCTTTGGACAAGGCAGGATAAAAGGAGTCTGGAGGATTTGAAAAATAATGGTGTTATCCGTATCAAAAGGAAGCACCTGGAGGAAAAGTTTGATTTGATCTCAGATTATATCATCAATTTGTATAATTGGTTTGTCGAAGCTGCGGACAAAAGGGTCCCCAGGCCGAAGGGGGTAGAGTTTCCAATCTGGTGTTCCATAAGTGAGGAATATATGCTGAGGCCCACGGCCACCGAGATTGTATATGTATTGGAGGTTGAGGAGTCGGAAATCATATATTTCGACGGTTCGAAATGGGATTATGTACTCAATCATCATTATGTACCGAAGGATAAAATTGACGGGGAAGAGTATGAAAAGGATATTGCCAGCAAAGGCTTCAAGAATTCATATTCTTTTCTTGATGAAAATACAACACATTTTTATCCGGAAGAAAGGAAAAGGGTGATGGATAGCTGGATAAGAGTATTTGAGACAGACCAGTGGGATGCTTTCAGAATCCAGGCAAATATCTGGGAAATAAGACCCGAAATGGTAAAGGACATAATATACTGATCCGGCTGGTGGATATATAGCTTGACTTACACAGTGCCTTGTAACGTATATTCCTTAGAAGCCTTTTTTACATCTGAAAACAAGAAAATGGTTGTGTAAAAAAGTACTAGAAGTACTAGGTACTAAATTTTGAAACAGTAAAAAATTAGAAGCATTTGTAAGTTATAGCGAAAAATATGCTCATATATTTATCATAATGGTTTCGTACTGCCTAATACTGTTCATTAGTAAGAATATTAAGAAAATAACTATTTGTAGTATAATTCCTATAGGCTTACAATGAAATTGGGTGATGAATATGTATGCACTTCAATATAGCGGCAAGTCCCGGACCTTGGCCTTCAATTCTTCATAGCTTATGGAGATTCCAAATAATTATTGCGGAGGTAAGGATTATGTTAAGGGAAAGATCGCTTTCGATAAAATTATATATTGTCAATGCAAAATTC
>JAEXXN010000540.1 GCA_023405875.1 Bacillota bacterium
TTTAATTCGGAAAAAGGCTTCGGATTTATATCCGTTCCTGACAGTGAGGATGTGTTTGTGCACTTTTCGGCAATACAGGAGGGCGGCTTCAAGAGCCTTAACGAAGGCCAGAAGGTTCAGTTTGACATCGTGCAGGGTACGAGAGGTCCACAGGCCTCCAACGTTGAAAAGGTTCAATAACAGATAAAAAAAAGGCTTCGCAGGTGAAGCCTTTTTTTATTTCTAATCCAGAATGCCGCTGGTATCAGCCAGGTATTTCTCAATTATCTTCTGGATATTGGAATCCTTGACTATTATCGAAATCTCTATCCTTCTGTTAAGAGCTCTGCTTTTCTCATCGGTACCTGTGCTGATGGGTCTGAATTCTGAGAAGCCGTTGGCAGCAAAGTATTTGCCATAGGTAGCCTCCAGCTTGGGATTCGCACTGAACATAAAGTTTACCACCTCTGTGGCCCGCCTTGCAGAAAGCTCCCTGTTGTAATCCGCATTTCCCATGCTGTCCGCATGGCCTTCAATGCTTATGGCATCTATATTTTCTCTTACCTCGCTATTGTCAAGCACCCTCTCAAAGGCCTCCGAGAGCTGTGTCAGCAGCTCCTTCGCCTCAGGCTTGAGCTGATAGGAATTGTATGCAAAAACCAGGCTCTCATTTATTATGATGTTTGCATTATCACCAATGGATACAAGCTCCTGCCCTTTATCGTTATATTTCCCCAATTCCCGCTCTACAGACGCTTTTACCTTTTCCAGTATATCCAATCTTAAAAAGGCTATGCCCTGGAGCCTGGCCCGGAGACTCTCCAGCTCCTCATTGCTCAAGCTTATTACTGCCTTCTGGTTCTCAATTTCCTGTTCCGATAATGCCAGCGCCAATTTGGTTTTATCAATATCCAGCCGGATAAGCCTAAGCTCCTTCTCTGCACCTGCTATGTCCGTCCTGGCTATCTCCAACTGCTGCTTCGCATGCTCAAGGTTGTTGCCGTATATGATATTCTGAACATAGGCCAGCAGCATGAGGAAGAATAATATCAATGCCAGCGTAGACATCACATCCGTGAAGGACGGCCAGAAGTCCTGAGCTTCGGCTCCTCCTCCGAAATATCTTCTCCTTGCTTTCATCTGCTACCCCCTGTCCCTTATGTCCTGCTCACCGCTTATGCTTACTGCCGCCTGCTGCATGGCGTCGGTAAAATCATTCATGACCCTTTGATTTGATGCAACGATCTCCGCAGTCTCAGAAAGGCTTTCCTTGAGGTTTATAAAGCTTATATCCATTCTCTCAATATTTCCTCTTAAATTATAATTGAATTCGCTGAAATCCCTTGTATTGTCAGAGAATACCGCAAGTGCAGCTTCAAATTTCACTATTGTACCTTCAAGTCCCTCCGAAGCCCTGACTATATTGCTGCTTGCAGAAGCCAGCTTGTCCGAGAAGTCCAGGACGGTGGTGCGAAGCACATCCTCTATCCTGAGGCTGAAGCCGTCAAAGCAATTTACGATTGCCCCGCTTATCCGCCCAAGCTCCGATTCCTTATTCTTCAACAGCTCCTGCTCAACTACATTGTCAAGATAATCCTCAAGCTGAACCATAAGGCTCTGTCTTGACTCTTCAATATTAATCAGTATTCCCAGTACTGTTATGACAATAGAGCCGCTCACTCCTGCCAGACTGGTTGAAAAAGCAACCGCCATACCCTTTACAGCAGAAATAAGGCCTGAAATGATAGTTCCCATGCCCACAAGCGTTTCGCTGCTCCCGCCGGTATTCAAGATCTCTACCAGCTTTCCCACAGAAATGGTCAAGCCGTAGAAGGTACCCAGGAGTCCGAGTACTACCATTAACGAAACCGAATTCTTCACAAACCGTTCTCCAAGTCCGAGTCCTTTAAGCCTTACGCTGAGATTTTTTTCCACGACAGCCTGCGTATTGATCTCACCCCTGGCCGCCATGGAAATACTGCAGTAGTCCTCTACAATATCGCTCAGGACCTGGCTTCTGAACTTGTTATCCCGTTTTGCAACCGCTGATCTCAGTTCTCTTTGCAGTCTTCTGTACTTTCCTCTTACATTGAGCATAGTAATAAACGAAACCATGAAAATAACCGCAATCGCCAATATTATGGAATACGCAATATATCCCAAGCCGCTTAATGCATTTGCCAAAGTATCCAAAACATCACCCCATCTTAAAATATATTTGTTGCTGCATATATTTACCAGCTTGTACTATTATTCTATACAAAGCCGAGCAAATAATCAATAATAAAAGCTTGATGGAGTAAATGGCAGATAATGCAGATTTTTATCGTTATTTCCATTATAACAATAAAAAAATGACAAAGCAGCAGGTAACAGCTACTACTTTGTCATTTTTTGTATGATCATATTTTTAGATCCTCTACCATATCCCGGGTATCTTGAATGAATTTTGCAATCTCACTGAAGTTATTTCTCGCCACCCCGATAAAAATAATATCCACTACCGTAAGCTGTGCTATCCTTGAAGCAATGGCTCCGGTCCTGAGATGCTTCTCGACACTTGCCGTATAAAGCTTTATATCTGCAATATCACTGATGGGAGAGCTTCCGTACTTGGTTATGGAAATTGTCTTTGCACCTCTCAGCTTTGATTTCTCCAGAGCCTTAAATACCTCCAGGGTCCTGCCGCTGTGGGATATTCCTATTGCAACATCCCCCTTTTTCATATGTATGGAGGAGGTAAGCTGTGTGTGGCTGTCCATATACATGCTCACAGATTTGCTTATCCTCATCAGCTTGTATTGCAGGTCCTGTGCAACAAGTCCCGATGCACCCACGCCGTAAATATTGATATGGTTTGCTTCGATCAGGGCCTGAATAGCCCCGGCAACAGCTTCTTCATCAAGCATCCCCATAGTGTCCTCGATAGCCTTGATATTTCCTCTGGCAAGCTTAGTGATTATATCTCTTGTTGAATCATGAACCGTAACGGCTTCATATACATTTTCCTGATTATTCAGCTTCAGGGCCAGACCCTTTGCTATATCTATCTTAAAGTCCTGCAGCCCTTCAAACCCCAGCTTTTTTACAAAGCGGACCACACTGGCGGGACTTGTATCACACAATTCCGCAAAATCTGATGCGGCAAGCCCCACCACCTGCTCCCCATGTTCAAGTACATAACCGGCCAGCTTCTTCTCTGCAGGGGTCAGTTCCTCGTATATCTCTCTTATTTTTAGAATACCGCTCAATCCCGATACCTCCCGGTGCTGAATTTAAACGTCCCCTTAAGCAGTGAATATGAATTCAAAGGCTTCTCCCGGCCCCAGCATATCTATAAGC
>JAEXXN010000544.1 GCA_023405875.1 Bacillota bacterium
CCGCTCATCAGTTGAAAATTTCTCTAAATCAAATCCAGCAACCAAATCTTCAATTATTTCAATTTCTTTTAATACTTTGCTTATAATTTGATAATCTCTATTGTTCATAGATATCAACTACCTTATCAATCTTAATTAAGGAATCATCATCTATCGGGGCATGTATCAAATCTACATCCTTATTTAATTTGGATTCTATTTCTTTTTTAATATCAGACAGTAAAAAGAGAGATACATTCGGTGATGTAAATTCAACTAACATATCAATATCGCTATCATTATCTGCGTTTCCACTTGCATAAGAGCCAAACAGAGAAAGCTTT
Organism: Bacillota bacterium; assembly: GCA_023405875.1. GTDB lineage: Bacteria > Bacillota > Clostridia > Lutisporales > Lutisporaceae > BRH-c25. The sequence goes on from JAEXXN010000544.1 coordinate 324, forward strand.
TTAATAGGATATTTAACAACTATGTCAGTTATTGAATTTTTAATTTCAGTTACAGTTAACATCCTCACACCTCCAGACCTCAATTTTCTTAATTAGATTATAGCATATTTTCCAATCCTATAAATACTTTATTTATCATCTGTTCAATAACGCCAGTGCGTTGACCTCACAATGTGTTGGGTGTATGTAATTAGATAAACTCTGAGTTTTTGCTTGGCTGGCATAAGTTCATCTTCCTTGCAGCACTTTCCCGTCAGCATGAATAAACTGGATGTTAAGAAAATTAAACAGCTGTTAAGCTAATCTTATTGGGCGAACGAAAGGACTGAAGGAAGGGTACTCAGATCAATTGAGAATTCTATTTGCTATGGGGTATACAAGAATAATGAACTGGACAGATTCGGAAGAGCCGTTACAGATTATTCAACAGTTTATTGGGCTTGCGATATAATAATTGATGAGAGGCATCACGGAAAAGGTCTGGGTAAGAAATTAATGGAGCATATTATGGGCACTGGAGAGCTTGACGGCTTAAAGGACATTCTGGCTACTGAAGGTGCTCATGGATTATATGAGCAGTATGGCTTTATTAAAGAGCCTCCTCGTAAATTTATGATGAAAAAGAGGACGGAAAATTAAGAAACCGTCCCCTTTTATGGTCAATAATTCCCTGTTTCAGGGGGTTTAAGGTACTGTGCAAGAAATTGGCTTATACTCTTGGCGGCAATCTGCTTTTCCTCGCTGAGCCTGGAGAAGTAGTCCATATGGGCTGCACGTTTGACGATGCATAGCTCTGCGCTTATACCTTTTTCGTGCAGCTTGTTGTACAGATTCAGCGAATTTTTTATAGACACCAGGTAATCGTTGGTACCATGCACCAAAAGGCATGGCGGCTCAGTACCTGTTACAAAACCTACAGGCGAAGCGTCAGCCAGATTATACTCCCTATCTATCAGCGCTGCTATATACTCAGCCATACCTGCATGGTAGTAGTTTTCTTCCAGCGTTAAGTCATGAACTCCCGAAAGTGAGATCCAGCATTTAACCTTGCGTATGTCGATGCCGTATTTTTCGTGCCACCTGGTATCGCATACGAGCAAGGCTGTCAGATGTCCTCCGGCAGAATGGCCTGCGACTGCAATGTCATCCGGATCCCCGCCATAACCTTCTATGTTGTCAATAATCCATTTCAAGGCTCTTGCACAGTCATCTATTTGTGCCGGATGCGTATTGCGCTGCGATTCTATTTCACTATCCGGTTTTGTAAGCCGGTAATTTATCGAAACCACGGTATATCCGGAAGACACCCAGGCTGGCGCCACAAATCTGGATAAATCCTTATCCCGCTTTGCCCATCCCCCTCCATGTATAAATACTACCACAGGTCTCTTAAGGCTGCCTTTCAGATGATGTATATCAAGCCTGTTGAACTCATCCGGACCATATGATATATCCAAATAATCCACCCTTCTCTCATCAGGCGCTTCCCTTAAAAGCGGATGTTTGGTTTCACTTATTGCGTAAGCCTCATAATCCTTTTCCTGGACTATTTCCAAAGGTTCTGACGATTCTATCAATATTTGTTTCAGCATTTCTTGTCACCCTCTAAAATATAAAAGCCTCTTTCATTATGAAAGAGGTCAATGTATATACTTATACAAGCATTCCTCTCTCATCTTCCAGTACAATGCACTGCAGGAATTGACACCGCTGCATCCATGTAAAGATGCCGGTTGTCGGGCTTCATCGGGCCAGTCCCTCTGCCTCTCTTGATAAGAGCTTTATATATTCCTATTATTCCTATTTGTTTTATATTATTTTACTCGCCTACTTTCCATTTGTCAACACTCTTTTTTATTCTTTCAAAGCCTTTTGCTCAAGCTTATATTATGCAGCTCAATAATTCCCCGGCAGTGATGCCTTTGAAGTAGTCGCTTATGTTCAACTGCTCGAGTACATTCCTGATCTCATCTTCCTTGTAGCGCTTTCCAGCCAGCATGGCTTCAATTTCCTCAGGATTTTCACTGCCGAAGAAATCTCCGTAGAACTTGATCCCCTGAATGATTCCCTGTTTTACATTTATGAGCACCTCGACCTTTCCGCCGTCAAATCGTTTTCCCTGCTTCACATTAAACTCGGGAGAGTAGCCGTAAATCCATTCCCAGCTCATATATTTATTCTTCATAAGGGAATCGATCTCGTTCAGGTCGGCTTCAGAAAGCATGCCCACGGTCAATTCCTCATCCTCGTCAAGCATATACTTCAGGAGAAGCTCACGGAATTCAATTACCGAAATCTCCTCAGTCAGATAATCGGATATATTGGTGACTCTTGATCTCACAGATTTTATTCCTTTGGATTGGAATTTATCGTCAGAAACCTTCAGTGCCTTGGCAAGCTCCTCCATCCTGGAATTAAACAGCAGCGTGCCGTGGTGAAGGACCTTCCCGTGCTTGACATATTGAGCATTGCCTGAGAACTTTTTCTGATCTATGGTAATATCATTTCTGCCTGAAAGCTCGGCCTGGACTCCCAATTTCTCAAGGGCCTTCACTATGGGCATTGTGAATTTTTTAAAATCAAACTCCTTTTTTTCGCTTCCTTTGCTGATAAAGGTATAATTCAGGTTGCCCAGGTCGTGATACACTGCTCCGCCGCCGGTTATTCTCCTTACGACATGTATTCCTTTTTCCTTTACATATTCGCTGTTTATTTCTTCGGCGGTATTCTGATATTTGCCCACGACAATTGTAGGCTCGTTCTGCCACAGCAGCATGTAATTCCTGCCGTCCTCCAGATTAAACAGGTATTCCTCCAAAGCAAGATTGTAATACGGATTGTTGCATTCATTTTTTATATATAGCATTCTGCACCTCCGGTTCTGATTCATTTGGGAATATTATAGCATATGCATGCCGCGGGATAAAGAATGGGGAAAACATTGTCAATCTATGAGAGAGTAAAAAGAGATCGGGTAGATAAAGTCAGGGAAATGTCACTTTCGGTCAGAATCCACAGTTAAACTGCGGCAACCTTATTTACATCATTTGACTTTAGTGTAACAGGATGGTACTATGGCTTTGATTTCACCCGTTGAGCCAGCTGATAACGATTGTAAAGTTCCGAGGCTAAGAGCTTGTAAGCTTGTATAGGGCTACGTCAAACTCGCATTTGGTATTCGTCATTACTATTATGACTTTAGTTGCCGTGAGGCTTTCTGATTTAGCGCTTACCGGCTCAAACAGTGACGCAGCTATTCCTATACTTCACTAACAAGCTCTAAGCCTCTTCACAAAACACTCTTTTATCAGCTGGCTCAACAGATTGAATTCAGGAAAAGCCTATTATAGGCTTAAAATTTTATATGGAGGGTTGTGCTAATGGAGGCGTGCAATGTTCAGCTGCGTCAGGAGGTTTTTGCGGCTGATGCTTGGAAAATTGCAGACTGGATGGAGGATGGCGAAATAATAAGATATCTGAATGAGGATCAGAATGTTTCCTACAGTATAAAACAAGCTGTTCAAAGGGTAAATATGCCCATTCTCACTCATTTATTCAATCGTAACGGCAGTTTTTTCATTATTACAGAGGAGGGAATGTCAATTGGATTTCTAAGGTTGGTCCTGAAAGGAAAATCAGCCGAAATGGTAATAGTAATAGGTGAAAAGGAAAAATGGGGCAAGGGCTTTGGAAGACATGCGATCCTTCAGGGCTTGAAGCATGCATTTTACCAATGGAGGATGGACGAAGTGATTGCAAAAATAAATTTGAATAATGAACGCTCTATAAGGGTATTCAGGAAGGTCGGCTTTAAGCCCGTAAAGGAGCTGGCAAGGGAAATGCAATACTCGATATCCATAGAGGAGTTTTTAGGAATAAATTAGATGCCTGACCTTGTAAAGCACTGTATTCTAAGGGGATACAGTGCTTTACATATTTTATGGCGGTTATATTGATGCTGGCGGCGTGGATCAAAATGCCCCAAAGGTGCCGTATGAAAAATGAGCGCAGCCGACCTGTTACTCCCACTTGAAAAAGCGAAGGGAAATACTTGTGCATAGCACCGCAATTGCGATCATCACAATAACCGGAATGAAAACACTACCCATCGGCAAGCCCAGGGAAGCGGCTTTCAAAAGCTTGATCCCCTGCGTCAGAGGCAATATGCCGGCTACTTTTTGGAGCGCCGCAGGCATAACCTCATAAGGCAGGGTAGCGCCTGAAAAAATAAGCATGGGAAAGTATAACAAGCTGGCTATGGCACTT
>JAEXXN010000609.1 GCA_023405875.1 Bacillota bacterium
ATCATGAAAGTATTCAGGAAGTAGGTTGCAAAGGTATACTGGGTGCCGGTTACCCACCCTTTCGCATAGGGTGTAAAGTCCAATTTTGAGGGTATAAAACCTATTGAACTGAATATTTCACTGTTGCTTTTAAATGAAGCGCCTATTAGCCAGAGTATGGGATAAAGCATTATAAATGCGACAAAGGTTAATATGGTGTATCTGACAACCAAATTGATCCTTCTTCTTATGAATCTTTTTTTGTATTCCTTATTAGCCATCAGATTGAAGTTTTGTTTGTATTCAAGCTTGTTACCGCTATCCATTCGCTTTTTCACCTGCCTCATCAGAATAGAATACCCAGTAGCTGGAGGATTTGAATACCATCAGTGTAAATATCATGATGATTACGAACAATACCCATGAAATAGCACTGGCATAGCCCATATTGAAGTACTTGAAGGAATTATCATAAATAAGCATTGAAAACAGATAGGTCTCTTTCATCGGCCCTCCTGCCGTAATCATGTATGGCCCGTTGAACTCCTGGAACGCGTGAATCATCTGCATGACAAGATTAAAGAAAATTATGGGTGTCAAAAGCGGCATTGTTACTTTGAAAAATGTATTTATTTTGCCTGCACCATCCACCGCAGCCGCGTCATATAACTCTTTCGGCATCTCTTTTAAAGCTGCAAGGAAAATCAGCATTGCAGAACCAAACTCCCAGATCCTTAAGAGGCTTATGGTAACCATCGCCCCAAAGCTTGAAGAAAACCATGGCAGCGGCTCTACTCCAAAAACACCTACAGCTTGATTTACCAATCCATCGGTTGAAAATAAAAACCTCCACAGCACCGAAATTGCGATATTGCCTCCCAAAATTGAAGGAATATAGTATGCTGTTCTGTATAGGCCTATCCCTTTCAACTGAAAATTCAGGATAAAGGCTATAAACAATGCAAAGGCCAGCTTAAGAGGAACGGTGAAAAATACGTATTTGAAGGTTGCAAGCATTGAGCTCCAGAAGTCAGGGTCCTGGGTGAACATATATACATAATTGTTAAAACCGGCAAACTCCGGGGGATCTATGATATTGTATTCCGTGAAGCTTAATACAAAAGATGAGACGAAAGGATATAACGTAAACATCACAAGCCCGATAAGCCAGGGAGTTATAAATAATAAACCGATATACTTCTTCCTCATTGAGTCCTCCTAGTCTATATAAGCTTTTAAGAAATTGCATAATCGTGAGACTATGCAATTTCTTAAAGCTATAGATAAGCAGACCTTATTATTTCACTATCTGCTTCAAAACCGCCTGCACATTATCATACATATACTTGGCTGCTCCAGCAACGTCGAGCTTGCCATAAGACAGCTGCTCGATGGTCTGCTGGTACACAGACTGCAGCTTGGCATTCTCAGCATATGGGCTTAATGGAACTCCCGGATTTGCAATCAGGTATTGTATGCCCTCATATTCAAGGCCCTTGATCCCACCGCTTGCATTCAACGCTGCCAGACCGGCTTTGCTTACCGGTATGCCTCTGTTGGTACCCATTGCCTTAGCACCTTCCGGAACATTCAGTATGAAGTTCAGGAACATGGCTGCTTCCTTTGGATTCTTACAGTTCTTATTGATAGCAAACATCATGGACGGTTTTACAATTGCTCCTGTATCCTTGGCACCTGCTACATTGGGTAAAAACCCGCATACCATCTCCATATTCTTCTCCACAAGCGGGCTTGCAGACTTATTAATAGCACTGGTCCATTCAAATATTCCTGCATATTTCCCGTCTAAAAAGCTGGGAAGCTGGGCCACAGGGGTCAGGCTGTTGCCGCCTTCGGAAGTCCTCACCTGTATGGTTTCGGCGACCTTCTTATCTATAAGGCTTTTGTAGAACGTCAATCCTGCTTTTATATCATCCTGGGTAAATACCAATTTCCCGTCATTGCTTATAAACTGTTTGCCGGTACGCTGCTCAACATAGGTCATTGCCAATAACCATGCATCATATGCACTTAAATCTATGGGATAATAGCCTTGGGCAAACTTACCGGGGGCATTCAATATATCATTCCAGGTTTTAGGAATGGGTACGCCAAATTTGTCATATATGGTCTTGTTAAAGTAAAAAACTCTTCCCGTCAGGGCTACAGGTAAGGCATTCAGCTTTCCGTTTACCGTACCGGTATCCAGCATGGCTTTTGTAAAATTCTCCACTCCGACTTCCTTGGCTACCTGGTTCAAGTCATAAAAGCCCTTGCCATCCCTTGAGTATTCAGGCAGCCAGTTCCAGTTTATCTGCATCACATCTGCAGCAGTACCGCCTGCTATCTGGGTGGTTTGTTTGTCCTGGTACCCGGTCCAGCCGGCATATTCAGGCTTGATTTTAATATTGGGATATTTGGCTTCAAAAAGCTTGATCGCCTCAAGGGTAGCCTGGTGTCTTGTGTCATCTCCCCACCATGAGAACCTTAGGGTGACCGGTGTGCTGGCGGCAACAGGTATATATGCTGTAAATATTGACGCCAGCATCAGAACGGTTAGCATTAAAGCTAGATACTTTTTCATTGATTTTTCCTCCTTTAATCATTTATATAAAACTTCGCTGATGATCCCAGAAGCTCAATGATTTCCTGTTCTTTTCCTTCTCATAGGCACCACCTCCCAAGGATAAATTGGACACTGCATAAACTCGGCAGCTTCAGGTCGGCATAACTTCGCTATGGGCCATCATCAGTGCGCCCACGCCTTTCGGGTCATTGGCCACTATTTTTTCCGAGATATAATATTTGAAGCTTCCGTCCCTGTAGGGTGTATTTCCCAGCCCCGCAACACTGCATATACCCGTAAGAACGGTCTTACCTCCCTCCTGTATCAGATACTTTTTAACAGTTCCATTAAAAGCCTTCACTCCATATTCTTTGTACCTTTGATCCAGAAGGCCCAATCTGCAGCCTTTGAGGATGCTGTAAGCAATCATCAGTGTGGCGGAGGTTTCAAGGTAATTACCTTCCTCCCTACCCCTGTCGATTACCTGGTACCACATACCTGTTTCTGAATCCTGATATTCCAATAGGCCGTCAATTACCTCCCGGAGCATATCCCGAAGCCCCTCCTGGAGTTCTGCCGCCATACCGTTCATTTCCTGAAGCACGTCAACCAGAGCCATTACAAACCATCCTTCAGCACGTCCCCAGAAATTGGGAGACA
>JAEXXN010000007.1 GCA_023405875.1 Bacillota bacterium
CTGTAAGGACCAATACTGCAACGGATGAGCCCAGGGCACCAAGAGCTATTGCCAGCCTTCTCCTGGGAGGCTTTATCACCCGCTGGACAAGTACATAAGAGGACGAGGATATCAACGAAGCGGCAAGGGTCAGCTTTCCCAAAGAAAGCTCGCTTCCGGTGGCTTCAATGGTAAGTATGTTCACAAGAAAAACTATTATTACATCCCTGAAGCCCCATATTGCCGTTGCTGTCCTGACAATTCCCCATTCTTCACAATTGCGGGAGAAAGCCTTTTCACGATCCAGGCTATGCCCGTAGTTTTTGCACCGCAGCAGCAGGCTTACCAGCGTCAGGATTACAAGAGTTCCAAGGGTCAGGGCAAATACGATATTGTAGCCCTGTATCCCGCTGCCGCGGCTGATTATATATGCCGAAAGCATGGGGGCTACCGCAGCAGCCACTCCGGCGCAGCAGCCGTTGTAGCCGTTCCAGGTATCCCTGTTGTTAATATGTGTGAAATCAAAGCTTAGGGTATTGAAGGCAAGCCAGTAGAACCCGGTCGCCATACCGTATACGGCACCCAGGATATATATATAGCCTGTGCCTTTCCGTCCCCAGAACAGCATCAGCATAAAAAACAGCGCATAAGTCAGCAGCCCGATCCGCAGGGACCATATACCGTTTTTCCTTTTTGCCAGAACCCCCGCAATTATAAAGGTTACAGGCGTAGCAATATAATGGGTCAGATTGTATAGCGCAATCACCACATAATCATTTGTCTGCTTCCAGAAGAATATATTCACAAAAATATTTGACAAGCCCATGGCAAAAGTAAAAAGGGCGCTTATAACCAGCAGGATCTTTGCTTCTCTACTCATAAATCCCTCTCCTCGGCTTTTTTGCTGCACCCTTTTATTATCTGCACAATACCGCAGCTATATAGGTATTTTGCGAAAAACAATTTTTAGCAGAGCATCCGGTTTAACAAGATGTAAACTAGAAAATGAAATATTGTTCCAATGAAGTATATGACCTGCTCTGACACTTTCCGCTTCGGGCCAAGCCGGTTCTGATGAAATTAACGGTGAGGACGATAAAGACACAGGGCCAATGCCCTGTGTCATGTATTCCTATGCCGGATTAGGGAATAAACAGATCGTCAACTGTAATATTCAGTGCCTTTGCTAATGCAAATGCCAACTGTAAGGTAGGGTCATATTTATTATTCTCTATGGCGTTTATCGTTTGCCGTGTTACCTTGCAAACATTTGCCAACTCTGCTTGTGTCATGCCTATTTTTTTACGCAATTGCTCTATTTTATTCTGCATCAATCTCCCCCTGCTTTACGCTTGTTGATGAATAGGCAGATGCCTAAAACGGCCATCATCCCCGATGCTGTAGAACCTGTTGTGGGGCCTTCCATCTCAAAGTGCAACAAATCCCAAAGCCTCGTCAACTGCTCCACATTGGCAACGTCCACTGATATTTGAATAATATAATAGGCTGCAAGAAAAATAAGTGTCACACTAAAAGCATGGGCTGTACTGCGTAAAACGATATACTTTTGCCGTTCGTCTTTTGTCTTGATGTAGGCATAGTATACTGCATAAGAACCATAAAGGGACGCAATCAGCAGGAACAGATATACAGCCCACTTAGATATGAGATAACCAAGCTCTCCGATACCCATGGCAATACCTCCTCGAATTGATGTCAAAAGTATTTGACATCTTCAGTATACTCTAACACTATCAAAATGTCAAATACTTTTGACAATCAATACTCTTTTTCCCAATCTTCTATTGTTGTGTTCCGTAGCCGCATCCTTATGCACCCTGCCCTTTTTGGGAAGCTGCAAGCAATACCGCGCTGTTGACCAGCACAAATACTATCCCCAGCACTCCAAGGCATTTTATTGCAAAACCCAGGGAATACGCATCTCCAAGCATACCTACTACGGGGAATACGGTAATCATGAAAAAGCTGAAAACCATGCTGGAAAAAGAGAGTATGGTAGCCCGGTTCTCACTGGGTATCATCTTGTTTATATAGTCGTTCATTGCGACATAGACGATTTCTTCAGTAACCATAAGTATGATGAAGAATATGAAGTGATAGGTACTGAGAGCTATCCCCCAAAGGCTTGCCACCGTGACAAAGGGAATAAGCAGAAGTATACCCTGCTCCTTAATGACCTTCTCTATCCTGTGCACCTGCGGTGCAACCAGGGCTGACGCCACATAGGTCGCAGCATATACGACCCCTATTACCGCTTCATTATAACCGTCGTTCTTCATAAAGTTCTGCAGATAATAGAATATACAGGTACAAAAGGTGAGTATTATTTCTGTGAACACTATAAGAGACACTATCCTCGGATTATTTTTCACTACCCTTATGCTGCATTTGAGCTGGTCGACAAAAACATTGTCCTTCTTCTCTGCGGGATTTACCCTGCCCAGTGAGGGCTCTTTGAAGCTGAAGGCCTGGAGCAGTGCAGCCGCTCCTGCGGCAATAGTTATGGCAAAAGCCGTTCCATAGCTTTTTGTGGCCATATAACCTCCCAGCAGGAATGAGACTATGCCGGCTATCTGGAAGAAAATCTCCTTGTTGCCGGATATTTTCATGTATTTATCCTCTTCCCCTATTTCCTTCAGGGAATCATACAGCAGCGCATCACCTGCCCCTGACTCCAGGTTGTAGGATAGTGCAGTAAAGACAAAGGATACGGCAAACCATAGGAAATCATTCGCCGCCAGCAGTATCACAATACTGACCAGGGAAAGCACCCTCCCCATTATCCTGCTTATCCTCCTTCCGAAAATATCTGCAACGGCTCCTGTAGGAACCTCCATAAGAAATGAGGTTATATGGAATATTGTCTCCAGCAGTCCCAATTGGGTCAGGCTCATGCCTTTTCCTGCAAGGTATATCATCCATATCCCCCTGGTCAGGTCTATATTTTGCAGCAATGTAAATATATAATTCCTGCTTATATTTTTCTTTAATTGAGCGTTATAATTCATTTTGTTTCCTCCTTAATAATAAAAAACGGCACAAAAAAACTCCAAGTAAAACCTTACCTGGAGTCGTTCATCTATATTATATTTATAGTAAAGTTCCGGCTTACTTGTTTACATAATATTTAATTTTGGACACACTTCTCCCTTGTGCACCAAAATCCCCTGTAATAGCATGGGCATAAGCCAGATATTCAATTATGCTGTAGCTTGTTTTCATTTCTTTGCACCCATATGTTTTGCAATAAACATTTTATATCAAAATTCAAATATTGCAAAACATATACCTTAATTTTATAGGTTGCCTATTCTTCCTTGAAATTCTTTAACGCAACCTATATAGCCTGTTTTGTTAATACTTCATACGCTATCATTCTAATATAATTTTCTGCCGACTTCAAGGTTTTTTTGATAATATAGGGCTCGTATATATTATGAGGTAGCCTCCTATAGTTATATGTGATATAATATTTTGGTGCCTTGTAAAGCATATTACTTCTAAAGCAGGCAGGGCACAATATATTTCAAAAAAGCAAATAAAAAGGTGGTATAGGTTTTGATCAGTACAAACAATGTAAGCCTACGGTATGGCGGACGAAAGCTATTTGACGATGTTAATATAAAGTTTACTCCCGGAAACTGCTATGGTCTTATAGGCGCCAACGGTGCAGGAAAATCAACATTTCTCAAAATTCTTTCCGGGGAAATAGAGCCGAATACCGGAGATGTATCAATTACTCCCGGAGAACGGCTTGCGGTCCTCAAGCAGGACCACTTTCAATTCGATGAGTTTGAAGTGCTGGAAACGGTTATCATGGGTCACAGCAGGCTCTATTCCATCATGAAGGAAAAGGAAGTGCTTTATGCAAAAGAGGATTTCACAGATGAGGACGGCATGAGAGCCTCAGAGCTGGAAGGCGAATTCGCAGAGCTCAACGGCTGGGAAGCCGAATCAGAGGCTGCAACGCTGCTTACAGGCCTGGGAATAATGGAAGAATCCCATCATTTGAAAATGAGGGAGCTGAACGGCTCCGAAAAAGTCAAGGTGCTGCTTGCACAGGCACTTTTCGGTCGTCCGCACATCCTTCTTCTGGATGAGCCGACCAACCATCTGGACATCAAGTCTATAAAATGGCTGGAGAACTTCCTTATGGATTTTGAAAATACCGTTATCGTTGTATCCCATGACAGGCACTTCCTGAACAAGGTGTGTACACACATGGCAGATATAGATTACGGCAAGATAAAGATTTACGGCGGAAACTACGATTTCTGGTACCAGTCCAGCCAGCTTGCCCTTCAAATGGCAAGGGACAAGAACCGGAAGACTGAGGAGAAGATGAAGGACCTGCAGGAATTCATCCAGAGGTTCAGCGCCAACGCCTCCAAGTCCAAGCAGGCCACCTCGAGGAAAAAGCAGCTGGAAAAGCTTACCCTTGAGGATATCGGAGCCTCTTCAAGAAAATATCCCTTTGTCGGCTTCAAGCCGGACAGGGAAGCAGGCAATGAGCTTCTGACGGTGGAGAACCTGTGTAAAACGATGGAGGGGACCAACCTCCTCAACAAAATAAGCTTCAGGGTGAACAAGGGCGATAAGATAGCCTTTGTGGGACCTGACGGACTTGCCAAGACCGCGCTCTTCAAGATCCTTGTAGGAGAAATGGAAGCCGACATCGGCTGGTTCAAATGGGGTGTAACCACTTCCCAGTCATATTTCCCCAAGGACAATGCGGAATTTTTCAACGGTGTGGAGCTGAATCTTGTGGATTGGCTGAGGCAGTATACGGCAGACAACAACGAAGAAAAGACAGAAACCTTTATACGTGGCTTCCTTGGGAGAATGCTCTTTTCAGGAGAAGAAGCACTGAAGAGTGCCTCGGTCCTTTCGGGAGGCGAAAGGGTGCGCTGCATGCTCTCAAGAATGATGCTTTCCGGTGCCAATGTGCTGCTGCTGGATGAGCCGACCAACCATCTTGATCTTGAAGCCATTACTGCTGTAAACGAAGGTCTTATCAATTTCCCGGGAACCATACTTTTTGTGTCCCATGACCATCAGTTTATACAGACAGTCGCCAACAGGATAATCGAAATAACCCCCAATGGAATTGTGGACAGACAGATGAGCTATGACGAATACCTGGATAATGAGGATTTGCAGAAACAAATTGAACAAATGTATGTGATATAAAAACATGCATAAAATATTTATATAAATTTATAAATATGCTATTGACATGGGTTTGCATTCGTGATAGTCTAATAAAAATTATAGATTTACTGTATCACATTATTAAAAGACAATGAACGGGAAGAGTAGACCAGGTTCGGTCAATAGAGATGGAAATCCACCGGCTGAAAGATTTCCTTGACTTGAAGGGTTGAAAACCACCCGGGAGTTTCCTTCTGAAATTCAAGTAAGAATCGACGTTCGCTGCGTTAAGGCTTTAAGTGGGTTTATACCAATCCGGGTGGAACCGCGGGAGAATAAATATACTCTCGTCCCTTTTCAGGGACGGGAGTTTTTATATTTATAGCAATAAAACTGAATTTATGCCAAGACAATGAACGGGAAGAGTAAACCGCGTTCGGTCAACAGAGATGGAAATCCACCGGCTGAAAGATTTCCTTGATTTGAAGGGTTGAAAACCACCCGGGAGTTTCCTTCTGAAATATTACTAAGAATCGACGTTTGCCGCGTTAAGGCTTTAAGTGGGTTTATACCAATTCGGGTGGAACCGCGGGAGAATATATGCTCTCGTCCCTTTTCAGGGACGGGAGTTTTTGTATTTATTCAATTTTTAAAAGGAGCAGGTGAATAAAATGTTGGAAATCAGGGTGCCGGCAACAAGTGCAAATATGGGTCCAGGCTTTGATTGCCTGGGAGTAGCTTTGAATCTGTACAACCGCTATCATATTGAGGAGTGCGAAGAGGGACTTCATATAGATGGCTGTGAAGAGAATTACAGGAACGAAAGCAATCTGGTATACGTTTCAATGAGAAAATGCTTCGATAGGATAGGCTATATGCCGGAAAACAAAGGCTTAAGGATCGGCTTCGAGAGCG
>JAEXXN010000141.1 GCA_023405875.1 Bacillota bacterium
AGCCAGTCCGCTGCTGAAGGCTGTTATATCCTCCCCGCTGATGCGGCCTTTTACCAAAGCCCTGTATGTTTTGTCAATATTGTGCTTGGGATGTGTCAGCCTGTAGGTAAGCTCTCCGTCGTTTGTAAGTATCAGCAGCCCGACCGTATCATAATCCAGCCGTCCAATAGGAAAGACCCTGGTGCTTACACCCTTTAACAGGTCCAAGACAGTGGGTCTTCCGAACTGATCCTTTACACTGGTGATATATCCTGTCGGCTTGTTCAGCAGGATATAAAGCTTGATATCAGGGCTTTTTATCAGCTTTCCCGATACTTCTATAATATCCTTTTCCTTGTCTACCTTGCAGCCCGGTTCGGTAACAAGCTTACCGTTGACCTTCACCTTTCCCTGGGCTATCAGCTCTTCGCATTTGCGCCGTGACGCCACACCGAACTCAGACATAACCTTCTGAAGTCTTTCCTCCATGCTCCCCCTGCTCCCTGCTTCAATAGAAATTTTGCGCTATACCCAGCTTCAGGGTACCTGCTATTATATATATATTCTTTATAAGCAACTTGACAATTTTGCCAGAATAGAAGTTTTTTTCTAATTGGCTTCTGTAAGGTATCCCCTCAGTATCTTCTTCAGATAGAAAAAAGGGCTGCTTGACTGAACGTTCTCTGTATATTCAAGCGTTATGGTGCTTAGCAGCTTGTCGTCCAGATATACTTCCAGCTCTCCGGCTTTATCTCCTTTTTTCAAAGGAGCTTCTGCAATTTTCATATTCCTCGCAGATAATTTCACCTTGTCCTTTTCATCTGATTTCAAAGCGGCATAGTAGTCTTCAACAGGCTTGACGGCAATGAACTTTTCCTTGCCGTTCTTTACCTCAATGACTTTGAATATGTTGTCTTTGCTGACCAGCATCTCATTTGCATAATCTCTGAAGCCATGCTCCAGCAAAGCTGAGGATTCGTTCCACATGGGACCGCAATTCAGCACAACACATACAAGCTGCATTCCGTTTCTTGTAGCTGAAGATACCAGGCATCTTCCCGCTTTGTTGGTAAAACCTGTTTTTACTCCGTCTCCACCTTCAAACTCCCATAGCATTTTGTTCTTGTTGACCATATTCCTGTCCCAATTTTCATTTGGAGGGCCTTCAATGGTTTTTTTCTTACTGCTTACAACCTCTGCAAATACAGGATTTTTCAATGCATAGGCTGTGATCAGGGCTAAGTCATGGGCAGTAGTGTAGTGAGTTGCTGAGTCAAGGCCATGAGGGTTATCAAAATGTGTATTTACTGCTCCTATTTCTGCTGCTTTTTTATTCATTAAGGCGGCGAAACCCTCTACCGATCCGCCTACATGTTCTGCAACCGCTACTGCGGCGTCATTTCCTGAACGCAGCATTATTGCATACAGCAGGTCGCCGACTGTATGCTTTTCCCCCGGCTTCAGGTATATGGAGGAGCCTTCCGTTATAGATGCCTTCCTGCTGACTGTAACAATTTCATTAAGCTTTCCGCTTTCTATTGCTACCAGAGTTGTCATTATTTTTGTCGTACTGGCCATAGCCAGCTTCTCATTCATATTCTTGGAATACAGCACCCTGCTTGAATTCACATCCATTATCACTGCAGCACGGGCACTTGTATCTTGTCCCGCAGTGACGGTAAATCCCCCTGACAGCAGGGAGACTATTAGCGTAATCACGATTATCCAGGTTCTTTTCATCCTATCACTCCGTCAATTTTTATGCTGTATAAATCGCGCAAAGCAGATTGCATTGGATAGCTGCGATTTATAACGCCAACGTAACGTTTCGCACTGATGGATAAATATCTGAAGGTTTTAGTGCGAAACATACCAGCTTTTGAATCTTATATTATTATTGACAGAATGATATTTTAATATGATGTTTTATGAAAAAGACTTTTCATGTGGACTGAGCTTATTCGCTTATGATTTTGCAGCCGAATTCCTTGGCGATCTTCTGCGCCTCCCGCAGGTCCTCTTCTCCCCAGATCGTCCATCCGCCCTTAAGAGTTCCGTCTACGTATATTTCAACCTTGTCCTTTTTAAAGATCATCAGCTTGTCATTCCTTCTCTTCATTTGTATTATCTGATGCTTGACCGCTTCCTCAATATCTACGTCCATTACCTTCAGTGCAATGAAGAGACAGGATAATGCATCCTCCAGCTCAGATTTTGCCCTTGCATTTTCTCCCTTTAAAAGAGCCTTGAGGGATTCAGCCACTTCCTCATTCAGATGGCTGAGCACCTCCTTCGGGTCGTCGGTAGTATATTTTCTGTTCTCCCATATCATATCAACTGCGTTTTTAATCTCCATAATAAGCACCCCCGATGAGTATAGCATTTTTATAAATAATTCGATAAGTGTATATTTTGTACAGATATTTTCCTGATTTTCATTGAATCCGCACTATATCCTGAGCCGATAGCTTAAACGCGTTCAATATAATGATACGCTATAATAATTATTATAACAAATTTAAATAAAAAAGGAAGGATATTACTCCCTCCTAAATTTCCGATTTTTCTTCTTCCGATTCCTTCCTCTTTATCAGATAATCCTCCATAGTACTTATCAGATTGGGGACCATATCGACGACCCTGTCTACAGCGCTGCTGTACTTTACCGGAATCACCTTCAGCTGTCCGTTTGAGGTAGCCAGGAAGCCTATGGGCTGTACTGTGACTCCTGCGCCGCTTCCTCCTGCAAAGGGGAACTTGCTGCTGTCATTATCATTCTTATCTGAAGTTCCCCCATATTCTCCGCCTCCGGCTATAAAAGCGAAAGATACTTTGGAAACAGGAACTATAACACTGCCGTCATTTGTCTGAACCGCATCGCCAATTACAGTATTTACATCTATCATGTTCTTGATATTTTCCATTGTGGTTCTCATTAAGCTCTCTACAGGCTGTTCCAAGCTAAACACATCCTTCTATATAATATTAAGAATATTACTCATTGTGTAGGTTGATTCAGGCTTGACTTGCAACTCAAGCAACCGGCACAACAGGTTAATTTCTCTATTTTCTTTTACTGGATAACAAGGCAGGTATTACCCTAATTCCAGTATTTATAATATGACCTAATCTCATGGTAATTATGCAGCTAAAATGTATATTGAGTTGGACCCGGTTAAAGACAGGGATCACTGCGATCCTTGGTTCTTTAATGTTGATATGGCTTGCGCCCAGAGCCATTATATTTCCTATAGCTATCCATGCCGCACCGTATAAAATCCCTGTTTCTGCCGCATCACCAGTTCCAAGGGCCAGCTTCAGATTGAAACCCCTTACAATAATTTTTCCGGATATGTAGCGCAGTGCTGAAATAATACTGTGCTTTTTCTCCTTTAAAATAGTATAAAGCCTTCCGCTCTCTTCGACGCTGATAAGCTTTGTAAACCTTGCAAAAAGCCTGCTTCTTTTTATATCCGCTACTTCAAGCTTATATTTTAAAGCCGGCTTGCCATTCTTGAAAACTATCTCAACAAAAGGAAGCTCAGACTTGAATTTCAGCAGGCCGTAGCATGTCTTTACCCCTATGACTATGCTGCCGCTTTCCTTTGCTCTTTTTACCTCCACGCTTACGGCAACGGGCATAACATACAGCAGTACCAAAACGGCAAGCAGCACAGCTATGAAGTATATCATTATTTCTCACCCCCATATTATCCTTGGGGCACAAATGCTTCAGAAAAGGCTTCTCATATTTTTTCCAAAAATAAAAAAATAATACATCCTGATAAGGATGTATCTTAAACTCTGTTATGAACCTGTGTCTTCGGTCATATTTTTCAATGCGGGAAGCTCCTTCAGGTTCTTCAACCCGAACAGCTTGAGAAAGTTATCGGTGGTAGCGTACAATATTGGTCTTCCGGGTCCGTCCAGCCTTCCGGAATCGTAAATAAGCTCCTTCTCTACCAGTCTCGAAAAGCAGCTCTCAGATTTGACACCACGTATATAATCCACCTGCGCCTTTGTTATGGGCTGCTTGTATGCTATTATAGCCAGAGTCTCCAGGGAAGCCTGGGATAGTCCCTGCCTGTTCTGGGGCTTCACAAGCCTTTCTATATATTCATAATGCTCAGGCTTGGTGCAGAACTGGTAGCAATTGTTTACTTCTATAATGCGGATTCCCCTGTTTTCTTCGTTGAAGTTGTCCATCATCTGGTTTATGATTCTCCTGAGAGTAGTTTCATCGATATTGATAATACTGCACAGCTCCTTTACAGGAACTGCGTCGCCCGCCACAAACAAAAGACCTTCAACAATCGACTTTATCTCTCTTATATCCATAATAAAATCCATCCCTTCATACGTCTTTTGCCTTTCTTCTTACCAGTATCCTTTCAAAGTTCCTTTCCTGTTCAATAAACAGGCTCCTTCTTTTAATCAGCTCAAGTATTGCCAGGAAAGTTACTATGATCTCATATTTATTACTGTAATTCATGAAAAGGTCGTCAAAATAAAAGGAAGGCTTGCTTGTCAGCAGCTTGTTGATGAGCCTTATTTTATCATCTACTGTAACAACCTCTCTGTATATTTCCCTGAAGCTGTTCCGTTTTTTCGATTCGCTCTTGAGCAGAATATTTCTGAAGCTTATATACAGCATATCCAGGGATACATTGGTAATCTCTCCGCCATCGTTGATATAATCCTCAATGGGCTCGGGTGCCTTGTAAAAGACCTTTTCATATATTCCCAGCTTGTCCTTGAGCTCAAGGGAGGCTTCTTTATACTTCTTGTATTCAATAAGCTTCTGAATAAGCTCTTCCCTTGGGTCAATGGCATCACTGCCGCTTTCCTCCTTCTTGGGTTTAGGCAGCAGCATTTTGGACTTTATTTCCAGCAAGGTAGCAGCCATGACCAGAAATTCGCTGGAGACCTCCAGATCATGCAGTTCAAGCATGCTGATATATTGAAGATACTGATCCGTTATCTCCGCTACAGGTATGTCATATATATCCACTTCTGCTTTCTCAATCAGGTGCAGCAGAAGGTCCAGGGGACCTTCAAAGGCTTGCAGCTTGACACTTATAGCCATGCTTTCACTCCAATTCCATGAGCTTCATCTTTTCCCTTACCTCTGTAAGAGTAGCCCTTGCCTCTTCCCTTGCCTTGCGGTTTCCCATCTTCAGTATGTCGATGATGCTGTCCTTGTCCTGAAGCAGCAGCTGTCTCCTCTCGTACATGGGAGCCATGAAGCTTATGATGTTTTCTGCCAGGTCCTTTTTACAGGCTACACAGCCCAGCGCTCCGGTCTTGCATACCTCGCATATCTCCTGGTGCCTGTTCTCTGTGAATACCTTGTGAAAAGCATAAACAGTACATACCTCCGGATGTCCGGGGTCGTTCTTCCTTATTTTCTGCGGATCGGTTATCATCTTCTTTACCTTCTCCCTTATAATATCGGGAGAGTCGGACAAGGAAATGGTATTGTCATAGCTTTTGCTCATTTTCCTGCCGTCAAGTCCCGGCAGGACCTTTATCTGGTTCATCTTTGCCTGGGGCTCCGGGAAGGTATCTCCATACATATAATTGAACCTTCTTGCAAGCTCTCTTGTCAGCTCCAGGTGAGGCAGCTGGTCTTCACCTACCGGTACCACGTTTGCCTTATGAACAAGTATGTCGGCAGCCTGGAGATTAGGATATCCCAGGAAGCCATAGGTTGTGATATTCTTTTCCTTGAGCTGTACCAACTGGTCCTTATAGGTAGGACATCGCTCCAGCCACGAAAGAGGAATTATCATTGAGAGCA
>JAEXXN010000221.1 GCA_023405875.1 Bacillota bacterium
ATCTCCGATACAGTCGGTTCCTTTGAGTTCCTGCTGATAAGCAGGTCTCTCACCTGAAGCGCTTTGTATGCGATATCCCTTAAGGACCTGCTCACCCTGATGGAGTTGTTGTCTCTCAGGTATCTCCTTATTTCACCTATGATCATGGGCACTGCATAGGTTGAAAACTTGACATTCTGACCAAGGTCAAAATTGTCAATGGCTTTAATAAGGCCTATACACCCAACCTGGAAAAGGTCATCAACATATTCCCCTCTGTTGTTAAATCTTTGAATAACACTCAACACAAGTCTTAGATTTCCCTTGATGAATTCTTCTCTGGAGGATAGATCCCCCTTCTGCATCTTCTTCAGAAGTTCAACCATTTTATCATTAGAGAGAACGGGTAGTTTTGAAGTATTGACGCCGCAGATTTCTACTTTATTAAGCATAGCACAAGCACACCCTTTTCTTAATGTTGACATTTTAATTATTACCATAGGCCAACTTTATTATTCATTTAGTGCTTGTACCAAAATGTTTTCATTGATTTATTGCATGACAGCAGAAAAATGCGGCTATGCCGCATTTTTTACACCATCCTGTTTATCTCTTTTTTCAAACGCTTTATTATCCTCTTCTCCAGCCTTGATATGTAAGATTGTGATATACCTAGCATATCTGCAACCTCTTTCTGGGTCTTTTCCACTCCGTCGTTAAGGCCGAATCTGAGCTCCATTATCCTCTTCTCCCTTTCAGAAAGCTTTCTTAAGGCAATCTCCAGCAGCTGCTTATCGATTTCATCCTCCAGATATCTATATATTATATCATTTTCGGTGCCCAATATATCCGAAAGCAGCAGTTCGTTTCCATCCCAGTCTATGTTCAGAGGTTCATCAAAGGATATTTCTGTTTTTGTCCTGTTATTCCGCCTGAGATACATCAGTATTTCATTTTCTATGCAGCGGGATGCATAGGTCGCAAGCTTTATCTTTTTGTCAGGATCAAAGGTATTTACGGCCTTGATAAGCCCTATGGTTCCTATGGAAACCAGATCTTCAACTCCGACTCCGGTATTTTCAAATTTTCTGGCTATATATACCACAAGCCTTAGATTTCTTTCGATCAATATTGCTCTTACTACTTCTTCATCAGTCTTGAGGCGGGCTAATAGGAAATTCTCTTCATCATTTTCCAGTGGAGGGGGCAAAGCTTCACTTCCGCCTATATAATGTACCCATGTGTCTTTATATATGTTAAAAAACTGTAGTATCTTTATTATCAGCATCTGTTTCATCAAATTAAGTTTTTTAGTTACCTTCTTCATATTCAGACCCCCATTTATATGTTTTGCAATAAACATTTTGCAATTTAATTCAAAGATTGCAAAAGCATATTCCATAATTTCATAGAATTCGCGTATACCCTGATGGAATACCCTAAGCGCGTTCCAGTGCTTATTATATTGAGCTGCAAGCTCCTGTTATAATATCAACTTTCCTTTAAAATTTCCGGGTATATCAACGCGCTGTATTCTCCATCCTTCGAGAGCTTTTTCCTGTATATTGCAATAATTATATTGCTCAATCGTATTTCTCTGTCACTGTCCAGTATGGTCACGGTATCAGGCTTGAACCCGACAAGCATGCCATTTTCCCTGCCCAGGGATTTATAAGGGATAAGCCTGAATCTGGCAGCCCATTTGGAGACGGCCATTATCTCAGCAATGGCGTTCAGATCGTTTTCCCCGCATTGTTCAAATATTTTCTGTATATCATCAGGCAGCAGCTCCCTTATCATTTCATATTCCGTTATAATTACCGGTGCATTTGTTATCGGATCCTTCAGGGAGTTCCCCGTATCCACCAGTGCATCCAGTGACAGATGCTTCTTGTCAAAGTACATCTCAACGGTCAGTATCAGTCTTTCGCGCTTTATTCTGTGCTGTATGTAATCCCAGCTGAACCTGACAGTAAAATAAGCTGCTGCGACAGCTGCAACCAATATTTTAACCGGAAAATCCTCTATGAAGGATATGCCGTTCCTGGTCAGGCCGAGACCGTTGACAAAGTAGAAGAATCCGAAAGCAGCGCCTCCGAAAATGAAGGATACAATATAAAAAATCCCGATAAGCTTGAGCAGCAAATGAAAGTAAGCAGGTGTATATGCAATTATCACAATAAATATCGAAAAAAGTATCTTCATGAAGAAGCTGTATAAATAATTGTAGTCCGGAAAATAGGAAAGCACAGCGTATACTGCTCCAAGCACACTGGCGATCAACAATTTCACCTTTGAATATCTGTACCGGGCCAGACGTGCCGTACTCCACAAAATCACATAATTCATTATTAAGTTTTCAAGCAGTATGATATCTCCGTAAACATAAGTCTCCACC
This sequence comes from Bacillota bacterium, assembly GCA_023405875.1. GTDB lineage: Bacteria > Bacillota > Clostridia > Lutisporales > Lutisporaceae > BRH-c25. The sequence continues at coordinate 2,378 of JAEXXN010000221.1, forward strand.
TTTTAATTCCCTTATCCTTTATATACTCAATATTCCATACCTTCTCAATAATTTGCAGATAACTGCCCCATCCCCTCCTGCAGGATAATATACCATATAAATCGCACAAATCAGGCTGCATTGATCGCTGCGATCTATAACGGCAATGAAACGTTTCGCACTAATGAACAATTATCCAAGGAATCAGTGCGAAACATATCCTAGATTAATTATATAGAAGTTGGAATAAAATACCTGTCATTTTTGGTAGTCGAAATTAATTATATTAGCATATTTCTCGACAGGATCTCCCGTTGCACGTTTCTGGCTGCGCATATCAGAGCAGCGCTGCGAAGCACCCGATATGCCTTCAGTATAATTTATATTTATATGTACAAAAAAGCAAAAAAGAACCAAAATCAATTTGGTCCTTTTGTTAAATATACTTATTTACCCCAAAGCCCTGCTAAAATCGCGCAACGCGCAACCGTGTTGTCTATTTAAACCTGTTCCTCAGGAAGGTCGGAATGTCAATATCTTCGTTGCCGTAATTTGATGATTTCTGTACTTCCCTTTTTTCCTCCGGAAGTCCTGTTACTTCTATCTTTCTTTCAAAGGCTTTTGTTCCCGGATTTTCTTCAAAGCCTGTGGCTATAACGGTGATTCTGATTTCGTCCTGCATGGTTTCGTCAATAACTGCGCCGAAAATGATGTTGGCATCAGGATCAGCTGCCTGGAATACCATATCTGCTGCTTCATTAACTTCAAAAATACCCAGGTTTACGCCGCCGGTAATGTTGAGAAGCACACTTTTTGCTCCTTCGATACAGGTTTCAAGAAGAGGACTCTGTATTGCCTGCTTGACAGCGTCAGCGCCTCTGGTTTCACCGCTGGAGCTTCCTATACCCATATGGGCAAAGCCCTTGTTGAGCATTATGGTCTTTACATCTGCGAAGTCAAGGTTTACAAGGCCGGGAACAGCAATAAGGTCCGATATGCCCTGCACACCCTGCCTCAAAACATCATCGGCTATTTTGAAGGCATCCATTATAGATGCTTTCTTATCAACAATCTGAAGCAGCCTGTCGTTAGGTATTGTAACCAGGGTGTCAACCTTTTCCTTCAGCTCCAGGAGGCCTTTCTCAGCCTGCATTTTCCTGACTTTTCCTTCAAAGCCGAAGGGCTTTGTTACAACCCCGACTGTAAGTATCCCAAGCTCCTTGGCAACCTGTGCGACTATAGGCGCTGCACCTGTACCTGTACCTCCGCCCATGCCGGCAGTAACAAATACCATGTCGGCTCCATCCAGCATCTTCTTGATTTCTTCGTAGTTTTCCTCTGCAGCTCTTTTGCCTATTTCCGGATTAGCCCCAGCACCCAAGCCTTTTGTAAGCTTTTCTCCAATCTGGATTTTATTTGGAGCAAGTGACATATATAACGCCTGTTTATCTGTATTTATCGCGTAAAATTCCACGCCTTTAAGACCTGCACTGATCATTCTGTTAATAGCATTATTCCCGGCGCCGCCAACACCCACAACCTTAATCTGGGCAACAGAATTCATATCTACATCAAATTCAAGCACAATACAACCTCCCTATTCACATCTCTTATATAAATAAAATCATTAATCCTAAAACAAGTTATCTTAATTAGTTCAACACAAGTCCCGGTTTTCCTTTATTTTTTTGTACTTTTGTTGTTATTTTTTTTTGATATCCATAAGCAAGTATCTTCGTATTATGGCAAAGTTCTGGAACAACCTTACACCAAAAGCAAAAATAGCTGCATAGTATATTGGAACTCCCAATTGGTCCCCTATATATGTAAGTATTGCTGCCAATATTGCATTGCCGAAAAAACCGGATATGAATATCTCTATATCAAAGGTCTTTTCTATACTGGACCTTATTCCTCCGAAAACAGAGTCCAGGGCAGCGAGGATCGCCACCGACATGTAGCTTGAATATTGAATCGGTATAGTAATTGGTGAGATCAGTCCGATTATGATTCCCAACAACAGTCCGATAATAGGTATTATCATTTTGCTTCACCACCTTCAGATTTTCTTTGATACCTCATTTTATAACTGCCATTGTAGCCTTCAACCGTGAGTTTTTCAACCTTCTGAATCTCTACCTCTATACCGGTGTATCCCATATACAGCTCAATATAGCTTTCCGGAGCAAGTGCCGAAGCCTCAAGGGCCTTTGGATCTCCGACAGCTTTTATCACAAAAGGAACCGCATGCCTTTTACCGTCAATATTTATTGTTGGTCCGCCGCACCTTATGCTCGTAGTTGAAGTCACTCTTTCGCCATTTATTGAAATAGCTTCTGCCCCTGCCATTCTGAGCTCATTGACTATTTCCAGTATGTCAATGTCATGAATGAGATACCATGCAATGTCCTCACCCTCAGAAACCTCCTGCTTGCTGTCATTTAAGGTCATTATGATCCCAGGTCCCTTTACCTCTACCAGATCAGAATAATTGAGCGTTTTCTCCAGCTCCTTCTTCATTATCCCAAAGGCACTTCCTGTGGTCTCAACTCCTGTTTTGTACAGCGCAAGCTTCAGCGCCTGTTCGTTTATAGAGGCATTCAGCTGCTTATTCTCAGCCTCAACATTATTTATCTCATTCTGCAGATCCAGAAGCTTCGGTATTGTGATTATTCCCTGGTATGTAATATTGGATTTTAACTGCACTGTTGTTATAAAACCCATTAAAGCTGCCAACAGAAACAGGTAATATAAATATCCTTTTCTATTCATATTAGTTGGCTGCTCCCTCATCAGATATTTTTATATACTGCCTTTCAATAACGCCGTTGTATTTTTCTATTTTTATGAGCTGTTCCTGTGTTATTGTCACAGCAATTCCGCTGGTCTCAAATCTCTCAACAATTCCTTCCCTCAGCCGGAGTGCAGCTTCCAGCGTTTTGGGGTTGCCTATGGCTTTAAACACAAAGGGAGGCGCATAGGGCACAGTATTGATGTTTATATGTATTCCTCCCACCTGCCGTATTTCGGTGGTTGAGATAATTCTCTGACCATTTATCGAAACCGCCTCTGCTCCGGCAGCATTAAGCTCGTTCAGGAGCTCAAGGAGCATGGAATACGATATCAACGGATAATTCACTTTTTCACTGAATTTCAGGTCGTCGACGATAACAGTTATCCCCGGTCCCTCGACATCCTCTATACCGGCAAGTATCCTTGCCCTGTCAAGGTCATCCTTCAATATTTTGGCGGATACGCTCCCCTGGGATGCTGTATTCTCAAATTCCTTTATCTTGGTTTCATATTCATTCTTCACATTCAGAAGCTTGGAATTCTCTTCCTTTACCTTCTTAAGCTGGGCTGCAAGCTCTCTGGCCCTGTATTCGGAAACAGTCCCAACACCCTGCTTTATGGTTCTGAACTGAATCGAAACCATAAGGCCCAGTACTACACAAACTATGGCAATTGAAACCTGCACTTTTATATTCTTCATTTCAAGTCCTCCTAATCCCCAAGGGATTTATTCCGGTTTAAAAACAGGGTTTCCTTCATGCCCCATTTCTATTGTACCTTTCAGCTTCTGCTTTTTTACATCTTCTATGATCGACTTGGCGAAGCTGACTTTATAATTCATATTTCCGCCGTCGCCCAGATTTGCTTTTAATCCATCCGATATCTTAAGCCTTATATTTGATAGATCACTGATATCTATCTCTGTAACCTGATTCAGTATTCCTGCATTCTTTATCTCTTTTATCAGCTGGGTCGTTGTGTCAAATTGCTCTTTATTTTCAATGCTTAAGAATTCACCCACCTTAAAGGTCTCAAATTTCAATCCCTTGACCACAGGTAAATCGGTACGCTTGATGGCAGGGTTGATTTCCAGTATCATTCCTTCTTCGTCAATATTGAGATAAGAACCCACATAGGGTACATATGCCATGATCTCCCTCTCAATTATATCGATCATTACCTTATTGGGTATGCTCCGTCTTATCTTGATCATCTTGACATAGGGATTCTTGAATATGTTCTTCATCGAATTTCTTTTATTTATTCTGAATATATTTTCCCCATAATATATAGATGACAGCTTTATGATTTCTTCTCTTGTTACATTATTGTTTCCATTAACAGTTATAAATTTAATCTGAAAAAAACTGGAAGCCAGAAAAAATGCAGTAAATATGCAAACTATAAATAATAAAACTATATATTTAAACCGTCCTCTCATATTTACACTCCTGTACGCTATGGGAAATATCTATGATATTCCTTATTCAAGCTTTGCATAACGTTTCCTTATTTAATATATCACATAAATTCTTGCTGTGACAGGTATGTGCTTGTCCTTTTTTATTCCAAAATTATACTGCACCCTGTTCGGCTGATGATGGTAATAAACAAGCCTCAGATATGCAGTTATTTTCAAAGCAATAAAAATCATAAAAAGAGCAGCGGCCTTAGATTCTGTGTATATCAGCACCTAATCTGGATAGTTTATTTTCTAGTTTATCATATCCTCTATCTATATGCAATTTCACATTATCAACCACCGTAGTCCCTTCTGCTGCAAGCCCTGCAAGTACAAGTGCGGCTCCGCCTCTCAGGTCTCCGGCTTTTACCTCGGCGCCTGTCAGTCTTTTCACACCTCTTATAATCGCTGTTCTTCCGTCAACCTTGATACTGGCACCCATTTTCATAAGCTCTTCAACGTGCTTATACCTGCTTTCAAAAACAGTTTCTATGAATATGCTTGTTCCCTTGGCCAACGTCATCACAGCCATCATCTGAGCCTGCATGTCTGTGGCAAAGCCCGGGTATGGAAGTGTCTTAATGACCTCGACAGCCTTGAGCTTTTTATTGCATACTATTTGCAGGCTGTTATCATATTCACTGATGGTGCACCCGCTTTCTGCGAGCTTTGAAGACACTGCCTTCAAGTGATCGATTATTACATTGTTTAAAATAACGCTTCCACCGGTTATGGCCGTGGCAGCCATTAATGTTCCCGCGACTATTCTGTCCGGTATCACAGTGTGTTCTACATCATGGAATTCCTTTACTCCCTCTATCCTTACAGTACTGGTTCCTGCTCCAATTACCCTGGCTCCCATTCCGTTTAAAAAATTCTGCAGGTCAATAATTTCCGGTTCCTTTGCCGCATTTTGTATTATTGTCACTCCGTCAGCAGTGGTAGCGGCAAGCATAATATTCTCTGTAGCTCCCACGCTCGGATAATCAAAGTTTATCTCCACTCCTTTAAGTTTATCACATTCGCAGTTAATGTAACCATGGGCCTCGGTAATTTTTGCTCCCATCCTTTTTAAACCTGACAAATGGATATCTATAGGCCTGGGTCCAATTTCGCATCCTCCGGGATAACTTATCTTAACCTGTTTATGTCTGGCCAGCATTGCACCCATTAAAATTATCGAAGATCGCATTTCCCTCACGGGCTTTTCGGGTACAGTAGTTTCAAGCTGGTTATTCGATTTTACGATTAGTGTATTATTCTCAAAAAAACACTTGCAGCCTATAATCCGCAGAAGCCCGATCAGCAATTCAACGTCTTTAAGCTCAGGAACATTATGGATAACCGATTCCTTTCCACTTATTATGGTAGCGGCAAGTACGGGCAGAACATAATTTTTGGAACCATCGACTCTTATATCCCCTTCAAGTTTATGCCCGCCGTTTATCACGAACCTATCCATCAACGATTTACACCCCCAGGAAGCCATTATTATTCAATCATATTAATATACTATGCATCTCTTCCTCAGGTGTTACAGGATTTCTGTCAGCCAGGCAGTTCAAGGCACTGCAAACACTAGGCTTCCTTGCTCCGGGCAAGTCTCTCCGCAGCCTTTACGATTACATAAGCGGCATCGGTTCTGCCCAGCTCCTTGCTTTTCATGCCCATATTGCTTATTTTCTCCGGTTTATTCAGCATGTCGCAGACTTCATCATATAAGATGTCTGCATTCAGATCCCTTTCAAGAATAACTATCGCTGCTCCATTCTTCTCCAGTGCTCTTGCATTATATTCCTGATGATTATCTGTGGCATAAGGGTACGGAATCAATATAGACGGCTTGCCCAGGGCTGTTATCTCCGACAGGGTACTGGCTCCGCATCTGCTTATTATAATATCACCGGCTGCCAAAGCATAAGGCATATTGTACAAATAAGGCATTACCCTCAGGTTTTCCGCCCCCGTATCAATGCCTTCGGCTTTGTACTTGCCCATAATATCATCATATTGGGTTTCTCCTGTCATATGAAGCATTTGAAAGCTTTTCTTCATAACACACTGCTTTGCCAGCAGCAGTACGCTTTCATTAAGCCTCCTGGCACCCCTGCTGCCTCCGACAACAAATACCACCGGAAGCTCCTTTGAAAAGCCAAACTCCTTTATCCCCTCATCCCTGCTTATACTGAGCATATTGCCCCTTATGGGGTTTCCGGTGACAATCACCTTGTCGCTCTTGGGAAAATACTTCTTAGCCTCCGGAAAATTCACGGCAATAATATCAACAAGCCTTGCCAGGATTTTATTGGTAACTCCCGGAAAGGCGTTTTGCTCATGTATAAGTGTCGGTACGTTCATAAGTGCGGCAGCAAGCAATACAGAGCCGCATACGTATCCTCCGGTTCCTATTACTATATCAGGCTTAAAGTCTCTTATCAGCTTGGATACCTTAAACAGGCTCACAAAGGACTGGGTGACCGCCGTCACGTTTCCAAGGCTGAATTTCCTTTCAAAGCCTCTTACCTTTATTGTAAGCAGCTTGAAGCCCTCCTTCGGCACAATGCTGCTTTCCAGGCCTTTTTCGGTCCCTATGAACAACAATTCGGCATCCTTATATTGTTTCTTTATCTCTTTTGCAATGGACACTGCAGGATAGATATGTCCCCCGGTGCCGCCCCCGGACAGTATGACTCTCATTATGCTCAACTCCCACCTGTTTTTACAGTTCTGGATATATTCAAAAGGATTCCCATATTCATCATTACAAATAGCAGCGAAGATCCCCCCGAGCTTATAAACGGAAGGGAAATACCTGTGGTAGGAATGGATACGGTTGCTACCGCTATATTAAGCGTCGCCTGTATTGCGATCATACAGGTGATGCCCGTTGCAAGCAGGCAGCCGAAGGTATCCGGGCAGAACAAGGCAATTCTCAGGCCTCTCCATATAAGAAGCAGGAACAATATCACTATTGTTGCAGTTCCTATGAAGCCCAGTTCTTCTCCGATAATTGAAAAAATGAAATCGTTCTGCGGCTCCGGTATGTAAAAGAACTTCTGCCTGCTGTTTCCCAGTCCCAGGCCGAATATCCCTCCCGAGCCGAGAGCATACAGCGACTGTATCGCCTGGTAGCCGGTATTCAGCGGATCGGCCCAGGGATTCATATATGAGGTTACACGTTCAAGCATATAAGGCTTTTTCATAACTATGTACGCTACTGCCGGAACCATCGGTATGACCCAGCCCAGAAGGTAGATGATTTTGGTCCCTGCCGCAAACAGCATTGCAAAGGTTATCATTACTATGCTTCCGGCCATACTGAGGTTGGGCTCCAATATTATAAGCACAAAATATATGCCCATCAGTATTATGTAAGGCAGGACCCCCTGCTGGAAGCTCCTGATCTTTTCTTTTTTGTTGCTTATGCTTTTCGCCATGAATATTATAAGCGCAAACTTGGCAAATTCAGAGGGCTGCATCGTCCAGGGCCCTATCTTTATCCACCTGATCGCACCCTTTGCCCCATAACCGATTCCGGGTATAAATACCGCAATCAGCAGCAGAAAGCTCAGCAGCACCATAGGCGCTGCAAATTTACCGAATATCCTGTAGTCTATCC
>JAEXXN010000238.1 GCA_023405875.1 Bacillota bacterium
CCTCTATAACGGCGCAGGCAGATGGGTGAAGACCGAGTGCCTCAGCTGACTTGATATAAATTTCCGGGTTGGGCTTGCTTTCGGTAAACATATCACCGCTTAAAACAGAGCTGAAAAGCGGGGTCAAGCTGCATTCCGACAGGGCACGCTCTATCCGTTCAATTGACGATGACGATGCCAGCGCAGTTAAATAGCCTCTTTGTTTTAAACCGGTTACTGCTTCCAAGGCGCCTTCGTTAAGCCACTCTAAGTAGCAGAACTCTTTTGATTTCGAAAACTCCCGGTAGGCCTTTTTAAAAAATTCAAAATCCCACCCCTTGGGATTGTAGTGCTTGAGGATATCCCAATTACCTGCCAGAGACCCTCCCACCGTTGCATTGAGCACATCCTCCGAAAGCTTGATTTCATGAAGCTCATAAAAATCCTTCATGCGTTTGACATAAACCACCTCTGTATCAACCAGAACACCATCCAGATCAAATATAACCGCTTTGATTTGTCCGTGAATTTCAACTTTATCTGCCATTATTGTCCTCCATTTATCCAAGTCCTTTACAAAATACACTGATCCGGACTATTTGATTTTACAAAGTCAGGGTTTATCAGCTGCTGCTTCTGTTCTTTACTATAAACCATTTTCCCGGCCATAAATGTACTGATTACATTAAACTCATCATCAATAACGACAAAATCTGCGTCCTTTCCCGGTGCAACAGACCCCTTCTTATCAGAAAAGCCGTATTTGATGCAAGGGTTTAATGAAGCCATGGGCCATACCGACTCCAAGGGCATTTGAAGATTTTTGACAAGGTTTTTCATTCCATCCAGTACAGTTTTTGAGCTCCCATTGATTTTCCCGTCCTGGTCCAGAACACGGCCGTCGCTTTCTACCTTTACCGAAGCCCCTCCCCAGTTATATGTGCAGGAATGAGAATCCAATCCCCCAAAGGGCGTCCCGTCAGAAATCATCATGATACGCTTATTATCCTTTACCCTCAATATCAATTCTAACATATCATTGCATATATGTATCCCATCGCAAATCAGTTCACAGGCTACTCTGTTATCCAGCAGGCATACCCCAAGAATGCCAACATCTCTATGATGTATTCCCGTCATGACATTTCCGAGATGTGTTGCAACAGTGATTCCGCTGTCAATTGCCTTCCGGGCCATCATAGCATTACAATTGCTGTGGGCTATGGCTGCAGTTATATTTTTCTTTATTAGATATTGTATTATCTTATCCGCACCCGGTATTTCAGGTGCTAATGCAAATAAGCACAGCTTCCCCTCCGACTTCTCAATCATAGCTTCAACCAATTTTAAAGATACTTCAGGATAAGGACCGGGCTTACCCTTTTCCCCTGCTCTGTTCAAGTAGGGACCTTCTGAATGGATACCTGCGATAGCAGCCCCTTCCGTTTTTTCACCGGCAACCTGAGCAAGCTCTTTAATGCCGTACCCATCCATAGCTGTCGGGAATACCATTGTAACTCCGTATGCCGGCAGCGCCTTAACATATCCCCTTATTTCTTCAAGGTAATCATTTGCAGCACTATATTTGATGGAATAGCCCATGATACCGTGATTGTGGGTGTCAAAAATCCCCGGAATTATGCTGTACCTCTCATAGTCTGTATAAGCTTCTGTTTGTGGAATTTCTTGATACACACCGCTGAAGCTTTCATTTTCCAATTTTAAAAAGCCGCTTTTGATGCCTTCTTCGCAGTAAATTTTTGATGATTTTATATATGTATGCATATTCCCTCCACTATATTTAGATATCAACCTTCTGCAAGTTCAAAAGGGTTGTCCCCCCGGACAACCCTTTTGAAGCTATTTACTTCCCATCTTTTGATGAAATTTCGGATCGGCAGGTATATCCGGATTTATTCCCAATTCAATTGGCGCCAAAGCTGCAACTATTTGTAAAGGTATAATATATTCCCACACCGAAAAATAACAGTCGTCCACAAAATCAGCTATCAAATCGTTTTCCGAGGGGTTTTCAAACTCTCCCGAGGTACCGATGAAGTAATGGTTGGGAGTCATACCCGTCAATGTTTCTTTTAGCCTTAGCGCCCTATTTTTATACTCGCCTTTGGCTCCGATATAAAATATATGGCTGCCGGGGTTGATGGAATTATATATTCCATGGATAAACTCTTCCAGCTCATAGCCGCTGACCGCCTGCCGGACCGTTTCCAATATCTTCAGCGCGCCTTCCAATGCATTGGCGTAATTCGCATCATAACCGATCACCAGGATCCGTTTTGCCGGAAGAAAATTTTCTTTTATCCGGTGATACCATGCCGTTGAACTCTTTGCGATCTCCGAAAGGTTGCGCACAACCCGGTGCATCCTTGCCAAATACTCCTCTGCTTTTTCCTGGGTCAAAATCCCCTTTGCGAGAGCCAATTCAAGCCCGATCATCATCAAGGTGCATATTGTGCCCGAATATCCCTTAGTTTTGGCGCCACAAAATTCATCGCCTACCGATAAGCTCACAGAAATATCCGAGTGTTCAAAAACACGCGCTTCTTTATTTGCAGATATTGCCGCAGTATGAAGCCCCCTTTCCCTTGCAGAGTCCAGTCCGTGTACGGTGGAAAAGCTTTGTCCGCCCTGTGAAATACCAATAACCAATGTGTTTTTGTTAAATATTCTTTCCTGATTCTTAAAAATAATTGGATATTGAATAAACACTTTAATATCAAGTACTTCTTCAAGAAAGGCCTTCGCAGCTAAACCCGAATGGTAGCTTGTACCTGACCCGATCACATAAACCTGTTCAATATCAGTATCCTTGTACTTTTCAACAATATCAGCCGTAATCTCTTTTCTGTTTGATATAATATGTTCCAATACTTCGGGGGTTTCAGTAATATACTCATACATACGGGTTGTTGCTTGTTCCATAATTATAATATACCTATGACAGACCCAAGTATGCCGAATGCAATAATGCACCATAGCAAGGTCATTGTCTTGATCCCTTTCTTTAATAATAAGTAGATAACAAATGTGAAGCCCAGGGGGAGAATTCCCGTCAAGATCCCGTCAAAAATTGCCTGAAGCTCAATAGTGGCTTGTCCCACAGTCAATACAAGCGGCGTTGTCAGTTTTATCAAGGTTGCTATCATTGAACCGACAACAATAAGTCCCAGTACATTGGCGCATTCTGTCAGGATACTGAAAAAACCCCCTTCAGATGCTGAAGCTAAAAAGCTGATCCCGCTTTTATATCCTATTTTTAATCCCTGATATCTGATGAGCAAGTGCGGAATATTATAAATCAGGAAAAATAAAATAGCGCCTAAGATACTTCCTTTCAACGCAAGACTCGCCCCTATGCCGGCACCTATAACCCGGAAGGAACCCCAGAAGAATGAATCGCCGATACCGGCCAAAGGCCCCATCAGTGCCGCTTTTATAGCGCTGATAGACTCTTCATTGAAGCTCTCACCGCTATCCTTCGCCTTCTTAAACTTTTCCTCCAGGGCTATGCACGCACCTGTAATAAAAGTCACTACTGCAGGAGTAGTGTTGAAGAAGGTCAAGTGCCGCTTTAATGCCTCAGCTGCCTCTTCTTTATTAGGGTATAGCCTCTTCAGCGCAGGAATCATTTGATATGCAAACCCGACATTCTGCATACGTTCGTAGCTGAAGCATGCCTGCAATGGAAAGGAACGCCAGAAGGTCTTTCTGAAGTCTTCTTTTGTTAATAGAGATTCTTCTTTCTTTTCTACTTCCTTGTTTATTGCCATTATAACTCCCCTCCCAAGTCATCGGATTTTGCTGTAACAGCTACCGCTAAAGGCTTCGAAAGCATGTTCTGATAAAGCACATATGCAATGGTAGCACCAATAACTGCTGCTCCGACAGTGTTTACACCGATCAGTGCAGTCAGAGCCCAACCGATAAACAGAAATGCCGCATTTTTCTTATTCAACAGGAGCTGCATCAAAATTGCTATACCAAGTGCCGGAAGCATACCGCTTGCGATCTTCAAGCCGGCCAGGACCTTTGCAGGTATCCATGCTATAAAGCTTGCAATTACTGCGGAGCCTAAAAGGTATCCGATAAAAACAACCAAGAAGGATGAAATGAAAAATAAAAATGCGCCTGACCATAGAGCTCTCTCGACACCTTTGAAATCTCCCTTTTCTGCGGCTTTATCCGCATTGTGCACAAATATTGCGTTAATAGTTCTATCTAAGATACCTACACTTTGTCCCAGGGTTGCAATCGGTAATGCCAATGCAACAGCCGTACCGGTATCCAGGCCGGAGGCAATGGCAAATGCTGTCGCTAAAATACCGCCGGATACAACATCAGGAGGTGTTGCTGCGCCGACACCCACAATTCCCATTAAAACCAGTTCAACAGAGCCGCCCATGATAATTCCCATCTCGACATCGCCAAGAATCAAACCTACCAGAGGGCCGGTGATCAAGGGCCGGTCCAGCATCCACATGCCGTAAACACGACCATCCCAGATTACAAAACCTGCAAGCAATCCCAATAGTAATGCTTGTACTAATGTCATAAAATCATCACTCCTTACTTCTTATATTCATTTATAATTTCCTCATAGGTCATTTTTTTTGAAGTCGGAACTACATGCAAAGCAATTTCGATCCCGGATTTATTCATTCTGGATAAACATTCCATATCATTATCATCCATATGAACTGTAGTTGTGACTTTCTTTCTGCCTTCCCCGTTTCTTTGCCCCCCAACCATGACATACTTTATTTCTTTAGTCTGCCGGCAAAGGTATTCGGCATCACAGATCGAGCCTGTAACTACCAGGATCTTTTTAGCCTCATGCTTCGGATTGTTGATTACCTCGGCAGCCCCTGCCAAAGATTTCATCGAGAGAAGTACATTGGGCGGTTTGGCGAGCTTGAATGCAAGCTGCATAGTTTCATCAGCGATCAGCTTATCATTAGCAATTATAATGGTATCGATTCCCAAATACGAGGTCCATGCAACAGCTACTTGACCATGAAGCAGCCGGTCATCTACCCGCAAAGCTTTTATCATGCCTGCATACCTCCTTATAATTCATCTTCAGGATTATCAGAGTTCATATTGACAGCTTCATTGACAAGATAAATAGCACATTTTGATGCTTCGATCGCCTGCTTGAGCTTTGCTGTATTTCCGGCGTCATCTGAGTCCAGGTCCAACGTTATAATTTCCAGTAACAGTCCCAGGTTCAAGCCTGAAATCAAGTATAAAAGCTTGCGGTCAGAAACGCATTTTATAGCTGCCTGTGTTGTACTGCCCCCGATTATGTCTGTCAGGATGACTGCAGGGTCATGGCAATCAAAGGCCGCTATCCTCTCTTCAATCATTGCTTGCACTTGAGAGATCGTTTCTTTATCAGTGACACTTACAAGGGATATATTGCCTTGATCTCCAAGTATCAACTCGGCTGAACTCTTGATACCCACAGCAAACTCACCATGGGTTACCAAAATTATATTATGCATCCTATTCCCCCTTTTTATGTGATATAACATATTATTTCATGCAAATTCATATTCATTTCATAATATGTATATTCATTTATTTGTATATTATCATATCATTACAAGCATTACAAGACTTTTATATATTTTCTGACTATTTTTTCTGTTTATACATTTTATATAAGCTGTACCAATGCAGTCATAGCCAATTATAGCAAGTATATACATATATGCAGGTACGGCTTTGCAGGCTCCGATAATTACTGCCGCTTGAATATCAGCAATATTGATATTTGCTCCCGGATCAACATAAAATCATGCTGATTTTCTATTTAGAAGGATTATTTGTATATACATTTTTGTAAATTAAAAGTGATTGACATATATTATATTAACTGGATATAATATTTTATACTAAGATGTATAAGCATATTTTTCTGAAAGAAGGTGTCTTATGGCACGGAAAATTGCTAGATATAACGAAATTGAAAATAACCTCATAAAAAAAATACAAAGCGGGGAATTGAAGGTCGGAGATCAGATCATGACAGAAAAGGAGCTTTGTGAAATTTACAAAGTCAGCCGTATGACTGTAACTAAAGCTCTTCAATCTCTGACGACCAAGGGGTTTATCAAACGGATCGCAGGAAAGGGCAGTTTTGTCTGCGATTCCAATGTAAAAAAAATCTTTGGACATTCCCGAAGCTTTACTCAAGATATATTATCCATAGGTCAGACACCCGGGGCAATCTTAGTAGAGTATAGAGTTTATAGAGGTGAAGAAATACCCGAAATCGCTCAAAAGCTTCGGATAAATCCAAAAGGTTTTATTCACTTTTTTACCAGAATTCGTACGGCAGATGGTATAAAGATCGCATTAAGCCATACCTATATAAGCTGTGATATTGTTCCTGCTCTGAATATCAGCACTTTAGAAGGCTCCTTATATAAATACATACAGGATGAATTAGGGCTCTCACCCAAAGTAAGAGCTTATTCTGTAAATGCTACGCTTCCTACACCGGAACAAAAAAATCTTTTAGAGATCAATGACACTGCACTTCTTAAGGTCGTTCATCCTTCCTTCCTGGAGAGCGGGGAAATATTTGAGTATACAGAGACTTACTATGTCGGCAGCCGGTACACTTATTATTTGTACTCAGACAATTCAGATTTTTTTGCATTATAAAAAGGCTTCTATTGATTCATTTTAACAATCATAGAAGCCTTTTTATAATTCATTCAGGCCAAGGGGTATCTTCTATATATCCAATAAATAATCAAGGTTTTTTTCCTTGAGCACATATTTCAGATAGTTCTCTATTTCGGTACTGCTTTCCAGCTTCATGACCTCATCCCTTACACTTATCGCATATTCCATGCTGATAGAGGAAACAAGCTTTCTGATTTTCAGTACTGATGCTGCACTCATGCTGAATTCATCCAAACCCATTCCCAGAAGCAGTATCGTTGCCAGGGGATTCCCTGCCAGTTCCCCGCACATGCCTGTGAGCTTTCCTTTTTCATGAGAAGCATTGATAACACTCTGTATCAGTCTTAAAACTGCCGGATTGAAGCTGTTGTAATAACAGCTTACTTTCTCATTTGTCCTGTCTACAGCAAGTGAATACTGGGTGAGGTCATTTGTTCCTATACTGAAGAAGTCGACATGTTTTGCCAATATATCCGCTGTTACGGCTGCAGAAGGTATCTCCACCATTATGCCTACCTCAAGCTTTTCGTCAAACTCAACGCCTTTGGTCCGGAGCTCCTCCCTGACCTCTTCCAGAATACGGTTAGCTGCAATTACTTCATCCACTGAGGATATCATCGGGTACATCAACCGGGCTTTACCGAAAGCGCTGGCTCTCAGGACCGCTCTCAACTGCATCTTGAACAGCTCCTGCCGGTCAAGACATATCCTGATTGCTCTGTAGCCCATGAACGGATTAGCTTCCTTAGGTAAGTCCAAATAGTTGATCTCTTTATCTCCACCTGCATCAAGAGTTCTGATTATTACCGGCTTGCCGTTCATTTCCCGGAGGACCTGTTTATATGCTTTAAACTGTTCTTCTTCATCCGGCATGCGGCTCCTGTCCATATACAGGAATTCTGTCCTGAAAAGTCCGATCCCCTCCGCACCATATAACAGCACTTTTTCAATTTCTTCCGGCTTGCCTATATTGGCTCCTATCTCCACCCTGTGCCCGTCGATAGTCTCAGATTTAGTGCCGGCAAATCCTTTCAGGGATTCTCTCATAAGCTTCTGCTCCGCTATTTGCTTATTTAGTTCTGACTGCCTTGCTTCATCTACAGCATGTTCAACTATACCCGTATTGCCATTTAGTGCAATCAGTTGTCCTTGTTTTATCTGCCCTGCTATACCCTTTATTCCGAAAACCGCAGGTATCTCCATATTCCTTGCAAATATTGCAGTGTGGGAGGTCAAACCGCCGATCTCGCTTACGACACCTTTAACATGCTTCTTATCGGCAGCCGCAAGAAGAGATGGTGTAATATCCATGCCTACAAGGATAATATCCTCCTCCAGGCTCGATATATCCTTCACTTCAATGCCAAGTATGTTCTTTATGATTCTGCTTCCGACATCTCTGATATCAGCTGCCCGCTCTCTTATATAGGGGTCTTCGATTGCGTCAAATACTGCCGCCTGCTCTTTGATTACGGTGTCTACCGCCCGCACCAGGTTGTTCTTCTTCTCAACAAGCTCTTTCTTTATCTCCTCAATAAGAAACGGATCCTCCAATATTGACAGGTGAGCCTGGATTATTCCCGCATCCTTCTCTCCAATATCGGAAATAGTTTTGTTGTAGATCAGCTGAAGCTGTGCTTTGGATTCATTAATGGCCTTTTCCAAGGCATTCAGCGCCTCTTCCAGCTTCTCCTCTTTTACCATGTCACTGCCTATCTCTATTACAGGCTCTTCAACGATATATGCTTTTGCTACAGCTATCCCCGGAGCTGCTGCCATGCCTTTCATAACACTGACCCTCCCTATTCACCGAAGTTGGATTCCGCAAGCTCTGCAAGCCTGTCTATTGCTTGCTGCTCATCCTCACCGTCCGCGATTATGCATATTGTGCTCCCACAGTTGATGCCCCCCGAAAGAAGGTTGATTATGCTTTTGGCATTCAGCTTCCTGTTTCCGAACTCAATTGTAATACTGGACCTGAAGCTTGCTGCGGCTTTTGCAAACTCACCTGCCGGGCGGGCATGCAGACCTGATTTATTGGTGATGGTTATTTCTCTTTTTATCATATGTCCCCCTCCTTGTACCTTTTCCCTTTCCTTAAGTATAATGTATATACATCTTTTATATGGCTCCAGTCATATTGTATATACATTATTTACTCCCTACTATATCATTTTTATATTAATTCTGTCCAGCTCTATAAACACTTTTTATCAGGCTTCTCACCGCTTGCAGTCCATTAAATAGGAAATTTACGCAAAAATAAAAGGTGGTCTGTTCTGTTTCCAGAACAAACCACCTCATAAAACAAGCTTTAATTCAACGGAATACCTTTGAATCTACCAAATGTTTATTACCTCATTCCTGATCTAAACCGAACCAAAATTAAACTGAACCAGACTTACTAACTACATGAACCAATTTCAAACCTGATACTAAATACCAACCGGACATAGTGTAATGGGAAGTTACATGTTAGTTGAATTAAAGCCTGCGGGAAAGATGTCTGACTCTCAATGCTCCTTTCATCTTTCTTAATTATATTATAACACAAATATTCAAAAATACAACATAATTTTCAGAATATTTGATTTTTTATTTATGTAGACTTGCCGAATATCCTTTCATGTATCTGTTTACCTGTGGCAGTCCCCGCCAATCCCCCGGTACCGGTCTCCCTGAGCTCGCAGGGCAGGGACTTTCCGACCTTAAGCATGGCTTCCACCACCTCGTCGAAGGGGATAATGCTTGTTATCCCGGCAAGAGCCATATCTGCCGAAATCAGCGCATTGGCCGTACCGATGGCATTCCTCTTGATGCAGGGTGCTTCCACCAGTCCTGCAATCGGATCGCATACCAGCCCCATGATGTTTTTTATGGCCATTGCCGCCGCATTTAACGCCTGTTCAGGGGTCCCCCCCAGCATCTCAACTATGGCTGCCGCAGCCATTGCCGCTGCTGCTCCGGTTTCTGCCTGGCAGCCCCCCTCGGCTCCTGAAACGGTAGCATTCCTGGTTATCAGATATCCCACTGCCGCAGCGGTAAACAATGCATCAACAATAGCTTCATCATCTTTTTCGAAGCGTTCTGCAGTACTGATTATCGAACCCGGCAATATCCCGCTTGAGCCAGCCGTCGGTGCCGCAACGATCTGCCCCATTGCCCCATTTACTTCAAGTACCGCCATGGCCGCTGCCGCTGCCTTGTTCAGTCCTTCGCCGGCAACGGTCCTGCCCTTTTCATAATATTGTCTGAGCTTTTTTGCGTCTCCGCCGGTGAGGCCGCTTATAGAACGGATATCTTCAGTCAGGCCCCTGTTTACAGC
>JAEXXN010000253.1 GCA_023405875.1 Bacillota bacterium
AAACAGTACCGGAAGTATACAGTGTCTGCAAATCGTCCTGAATGTTCAATGCCTCAAAAACATCGTCCGTATAGCCCACGGGCAGGTGTGAGGAATTGGTGTAATAGGGTGTCCCGTCTTTTTTAGCGGCGGTGATGATATCCGGCCAGCGTTTTATATCGTGCTTGGCAAGGCGGTAGGTTGTGCTCTCTGCCGGTGTTGCTTCCAGATTGTACAGGTCCTCGTATTCCTCCTGATAGTCGGAAAGGCGCTCTCTCATATGGTTCAGCACTTCCCTGGCGAATGCGTGAGCCCTGGGATGGGATATGTCTTCCTTCAGCCATTTGGCATTCAGCGTAGCCTCGTTCATGCCGATCAGCCCAATAGTGGAAAAGTGGTTGTCAAAGCTGCCGAGATAACGCTTGGTATAAGGATACAGCCCTTCATCGAGCAGCTTGGTTACGATAGTCCGCTTGATTTTGAGGCTCCTGGCCGCAATATCCATCAGCTTATTCAGACGCACATAAAAATCTGCTTCATTACGGGCCAGATAAGCGATGCGAGGCAGGTTGATAGTGACTACACCGATAGACCCCGTACTTTCTCCGCTGCCGAAAAAGCCGCCGGATTTTTTGCGCAGTTCACGCAGATCCAGACGTAAACGGCAGCACATGCTGCGCACATCGTTGGGCTCCATCTCACTATTGATATAATTTGAGAAATAAGGCGTGCCATACTTGGCCGTCATTTCAAACAACAGGCGGTTGTTTTCGGTGTCGCTCCAGTCAAAATCCTTTGTAATGGAATAGGTGGGTATGGGATACTGGAAGCCCCGCCCGTTGGCGTCGCCTTCAAGCATGACTTCTATAAAGGCCCTATTTACCATATCCATTTCTTTCTTACAATCTTTATACTTGAAATCCATAGCTTTGCTGCCTACAATGGCAGGCTGCTCTGCCAGATCCTTCGGTATTACCCAATCCAGCGTTATGTTGGAAAATGGGGCCTGAGTACCCCAACGTGACGGTGTATTTACCCCGTACACAAAGCTTTCAATACACTTTTTCACCGCATCGTAGGAAAGGTCATCCGCTTTTACAAAGGGCGCAAGATAGGTGTCAAAGGAAGAAAATGCCTGCGCTCCCGCCCATTCGTTCTGCATGATGCCGAGAAAATTCACCATCTGATTGCACAGCGTAGCCAGATGGCTTGCAGGAGCTGAGGTGATCTTGCCGGGGATACCGCCTAGGCCTTCCCTGATAAGCTGCCTCAAGCTCCAGCCCGCACAGTAACCGGTCAGCATTGATAAGTCGTGCAGGTGGATATCCCCGGTGCGGTGCGCCTGGGATATTTCGGGGTCGTAAATTTCGCTCAGCCAGTAGTTGGCAGTGATAGCACCGGAATTACTGAGAATCAATCCGCCCACCGAATAGGTTACGGTAGAATTCTCCTTTACCCGCCAGTCGGTCACATTCAAATAGCTGTTCACCGTTTCCTTGAAATCAAGGATGGTGGACTTCATATTGCGCAGTTTTTCGTGCTGATTCCGGTACAGAATATAGGCTTTGGCTACATCAGTATAACCTCCCTTTATCAGAACGGCCTCTACACTGTCCTGGATATCTTCAACTGAGATATTACCGTCGGATATTTTCGGCTCAAAATCAGCCGTTATCATCAAGGTCAAAAAATTGATGGTCTGCGGGTGATATTTCCTGTTCTGCGATTCAAAGGCCTTTGTAATTGCCTTGCCTATTTTTGCTAAATCGAATTCGACGATTTTGCCGTCTCTTTTAACGACCTGATACATACGCTTACATCTCCTATTGATATATTTGTGGAAACCTTAGCCATAATAATATCATAAAAATGGAAACCAGTCAATCCAAAAGCACCATATGTAGTATCTTTAACAAAGACAAACACAATATATTGCTATATTCCACGAAGTTCGACCGATGGGACAAATGGGCGGACCAGCTTTTGAAAATACTGCATCTCTTCTTTTGAGTAACCGCTAAGTCCGCTTTTCAGCACATCGCCGGAATCGACAAAGGTCTGGAGATAATAGCTCCCGGCACCTGCTATCCAACGTGCGATCCCAAGGATATCCTCGCTTGTATGAAACTCACGCACCACTGTTGTCCTGAACTCATAGGGTATTGGGCCTGAAAGCAGAAGAGAAATACTCTCTTTCACAGGTTCAAGGTCGTAATTCTTTATCCCTATAGTTTGCCCATACCGCTCCGGCGTGTTTTTTACATCCATGGCCACATAATCTACGAGTTCACTGTCAATAAGGTGTTTCAATTTTTTAGGATTGCTTCCATTGGTATCAACTTTTACAGAAAAACCGAGCGCTTTGATTTCTATGAGAAAATCCTCCAACCCCGCTTGCAGCAGCGGCTCACCGCCGCTTATACAAACTCCGTCTAAAAGGCCAACGCGATTTTTCAGGAATTCCATTATTTCAGGCAGAGGAATTTCCTGAACAGATCGCGGTTCCCGTATAATGGACGCATTGTGGCAAAACGGACAGCAGTAGTTGCATCCGACAGTGAAAATGGTGCAGCTTGTCCTGTCGGGATAATCTAAAAGGGAAAGCTTTTGAATTCCTCCGATGTGCATCTGCAAATCTCCTTTCTTTCATTGAATGGACTCATAAATCTTTCCTGCACAACAAAGCTCCCGGATCAGAATGCCGGGAGCTTTGTAAGCCGAGGACTTCTCAGTGGCGGCAATGATGTTCGTGCCCGCCGTGTTCCCCACAAGTGCCGTGGTGATGCTCCCCATGATGATTACAAGCAGCTTCCGAATCAAATTCGAGCTTTCCCCCGAGCAATGCTTCTATAGCTTTGTCCGCATCCCCGGTCACACCTCCGTAAAGCTTTATATTTGCTTCTGATAGAGCTCTTTTGGCTCCTTCACCGATACCTCCGCAGATCAGCGTATCTACATGAAGCTTCTTCAGTATATCCGCCAGTGCGCCATGACCACTGCCAGTTGTGTTGACTGTTGTCGCCACCGTAACCTTGCCGTTTTCAACATCGTACACCTTGAACCGCTCCGTATGGCCGAAATGCTGGAACACCTGGCCGTTTTCGTATGTAACTGCTATTTTCATGATTATTTCTCCTCACTTTCAAGCATTTTTATAATGTTATCGAGCCAATCACCGCTGAACAGCTCGATCATTCCGGTATCGCAGGCAGCAGCAAGCTTTGGATCAATGGGCAGCCTGGATATCGTTGCCACATTAAATTTCTCTGCTATGGCATTGACATGGCTCTCCCCGAAAACAGCATGTTTTTTCCCGCAGTCGGGACAGGTGACATAGCTCATATTTTCAACCAAGCCGAGTACCGGTACGCCCATCATACGTGCCATATTGGCAGCCTTCTCCACGATCATACCCACAAGCTCCTGCGGTGATGTAACAATGATGATCCCATCTACGGGGATGGATTGAAATACCGTCAGCGGTACATCCCCTGTTCCGGGGGGCATATCGATAAACATATAATCTACATCTCCCCATATCACATCCGTCCAGAACTGCTTGACTGTTCCGGAGATAATAGGACCGCGCCAGATTACAGGGTCTGCTTCACTATCGGTGAGCAGATTGAGAGACATGACGGATATACCTGTTTTTGTTTTGACAGGCAGAGCCCCCAGCTCATTGCCCGACACTTTTTCATGCAGTCCGAAGACCTTGGGTATGGATGGCCCCGTGATATCCGCATCCAGGATAGCAGTCTTATGGCCCTTCCGCCGGGCCAATACGGCCAGCATGGAAGTAACCAGGGATTTACCGACTCCCCCCTTGCCGCTCACAATACCGATGACTTTTCCAATCCGGCTTGATTCGTGCGGTTTTTCCCTGAAAGCCGTTCTTTCTGAACAGTCGCTTCCGCAGGTTGAACAATTATCAGCACATTTTTCACTCATTTGTCTTCATCTCCTAAATGACATCTTTTTTTACGGCACTGGCTACAGCCGCAACCGGTGTTGTCTCCGTTGCAAAGTATATAATCACCGCCGCTGATCGACAGCTTGGCACCGTTTACAAGACACTGGGCCAGCTTAACGCGGGCATTGTTGTAAATGGCCTGCGCAGTCGTCCGGGCGACTCCCATTCTTTCTGAGCATTGCTCCTG
>JAEXXN010000089.1 GCA_023405875.1 Bacillota bacterium
GATTAAGCCAAGTGCTATGATAAGTACACCGCTGAATTTAAGTATTTTCTTAGTATAACCTTTACTTAGAAGCCCTGATAATGCACCAAAGGTCAGCATCAGAGGTACTGTTCCCAAAGAAAACATGAACATTGCCAGAGCACCTTTTGCTGCGCTCCCTGTACCCAGAGCGAATAGCTGCATGGTTTGAAGAGGGCCGCAAGGCATAAATCCATTTAAAAGTCCGACAATTAATGGAGAGCTGGAACTGCTTTTTGCTTTACATGCAAAATGAGGCAGCTTTAGCTGGAACCTTCTAAACATACTGAAGCCCGCCATATTGAAGCCCATCATGATCATAAATGTACCGGCTATTATTTGCAGCGCTGCTTTTGCAGCAATTGAAAGTGAAAATACAGAGCCGAGGGCACCGATTATTCCGCCAAGTATAGTGTATGATATAACTCTACCTATGTTATACAGGAGTGCCGGCTGAATGGCTTCAAACCTGTTGCTGCTTTCTTTTGACAAGCTTTGAGAAAGCATGATCCCACCGCACATACCTACGCAGTGAAGAGATGTAAGGAGCCCTACTACGAAAAGAACTGCATAAGAAGCATTGGCAAGCTTTGCTTCCATGTCAAAGCCGCTGGTATTTAAGCCGAGCAACACTACAGCAGTTACAATTATAAGAATTCCCATAAGCTTATAGTCGTTGTGCCTCTGTGTGCTGTATCCGGCACTGTTAATCGAAGCTTTGATTTTATTCAGGCTGCATAATTCATTATCATATTCAACCTCAGCATATTGTCCGTTGTAATCAGCCTTGACATTTATCACGCCGTCCAGTTGGCCGATGGCCTTCTCAACACGGCTTTCGCATGAGGTGCAGGTCATTTCATATACTTTGATTTTTTCTCTTTTAATGCTCATATATATCCTCCTAAATATACTTGTGAGGTAAAGTATAAACATGACATATGATGATTTTATGGAGACAGGCGAAATATAAGTTCTCCATATAATCTCCATATACGTTATATAGAATAAATTTTAAATAAAGCTCTTTCTAAAAAGAAAGTATTGGAGGGTTAAGTATGAACTGTCATGAAGATAAGAAAGAAAAGCAAGTATCACATAAACATAGCCCCTTGAAGCATGTGCTGCATATGGCTCTTTGCTGTGGATTGCCAATAATCATAATAGGAGCACTTCCTTTTATAACAAGGCTCAGCCCTGAGGCCGGCGGAGCAATTGGGAAGATAGCACCATTTCTGTGCCCTATAATGATGCTTTTAATGCTGCCGGTGATGTTCAGGGGAAATAAAAATGGAAGCTGCTGTGGTCATACAAGAACGGAGAATGAAAAAGCTGCAGAATAACAACATTTGTTATGCTGAGAGCCTCTTCCACAGCCTTGCCCGGTGCCGGCCCGATCAACAACAATTTTACATTCCAAGAAAAAACATATTGACACAACAAAGGGTATGTTGTAATATAATACACATAAAATCAGTAGGAATAATAGGAAATGTATTGAAGAGAAGAGTAAGCCAAAGGAAGCAAACAGAGATAAGGCTCAATGCTGAGAGAGCTTTTATGCGGAGCTTGGCCGAAGTGCATCTCGGAACAACGGACCGAACAACCGTGGCTGCAATGCAGCCAGATCAAGTAGGCTCCGGCGGATATGCCCGTTACAGCATTACGGTATGACAGTACCGGAAGCAGAGTTGCTTGCATTAAAATCAATGCATGCAAACAGAGTGGAACCGCAGAATAGACTTCTGCCTCTGTAATGGAGGCGGAGGTTTTTGTTTTTGAAATACTTGATTCCTGCTAAGAAAAATATATGATATGGAGGAGGATAATCGGAAGTAGAAGCATATACTATAACATACTAAATAGATAGGAATAATATTATATAAATATAAGGAGGAGTAATAATGAAGAAGAGAATAATTTCAGTCATTGCCGCCATAACAATTTTAGCCTTGGTGTTAAGCGGGTGCAGCTCTGCTGCAAAGACACCGCAGAATCTGCTTGAGCAGATAAAGGCCGACGGAAAGATCAGGTTTGGAACCGAAGGCACTTACGCGCCTTTTACCTTCCATGACAAAGACGGGAAGCTTACAGGCTTCGATGTGGAAATAGCTGAGGAAGTAGCAAAGAGGCTTGGAGTAAAGGCTGAATTCATAGAAACAAAGTGGGATGGGATGTTTGCCGGACTTGACGCAAAAAGATTTGATGCAGTAGCAAATGAAGTGGCAATAAGGGAAGACAGACTTGAAAAATATGACTTTTCTACCCCGTTTATAGTATCCAAGGCGGTACTCATAGTAAATGAAGATAATAACGACATCAAGGCATTTGAGGATATAAAGGGGAAGAAAGCCGGGCAGTCCCTTACAAGCAACCTCAAGGATATTGCCGAGTCCTTCGGAGCTGAAATAGTGCAGACGGACGGGTTCAACCAGGCAATAGACCTGCTTGCTTCAAAGCGTATTGATGTTACGATCAATGACGGGCTGTCATTCCTGGATTTCAAGAAGCAGAGGCCGGATACACCCATAAAGATAGTAGACGAGATGGATACAAAGGATGAAATGGGCTTGCTGTTCAACAAGGGGAATCCGGAGCTGGTTGCTGCGGTCAATAAAGCGCTGGCAGATATGAAGTCGGATGGAACCTATCTGGAAATATCGGAGAAATGGTTCGGAGAAGATGTATCCAAGTAAAACTGCTGAGAGGATGATTTCATATGTCGGACAGAATGGTAAGAATTGTACAGATACTTACTGATTCCTTTTTCCCGCTGCTGAAGGCCGGGATACAATTTACAGTGCCCCTTACCATCCTGTCTTTTATTATCGGGGTGGGAATAGCCTTTGTCGTTGCGATAGTGAGGGTTATGGAGCTCAGGCCCTTCGCGGGGATAGCACGTTTTTATGTCTGGATCATAAGAGGGACACCCTTAC
>JAEXXN010000273.1 GCA_023405875.1 Bacillota bacterium
TTACTATCCAGGCGCAGATACTCGACTTGATGAAGGAGCTCAAGCAGAAGATCGATACATCCATAATACTTATAACCCATGACCTGGGCGTAGCTGCCAATATTGCAGAAAGGATAATAGTCATGTATGCCGGTAAGGTTGTGGAGTCGGGAACTATCGGGGAAATATTCTACAATCCGCAGCATCCGTATACCTGGGGGCTGTTGAAATCAGTACCCAGGCTGGACCTGGGGCAAAAAGAGGAGCTGATCCCTATTAACGGAACACCTCCCGATCTGTTTTCCCCGCCAAAGGGCTGCGGCTTTGCTGCCCGATGTAAATACTCTATGAGGATATGCTATGAAATGCAGCCGGAAACAACTGAATGCAGGGAAGGCCATAAGGTTTCATGCTGGCTTCAGCATCCGGACTCACCCGTCGTTACGAGACCTGAGGGAATAGGGAGGGAAAGCCGTAATGAGTGAAAGGAAAAAGCTGATACAAGTAGATAACCTGAAGAAATATTTCAATGTGGGACCGGGACAGGTGCTGAAGGCTGTAGACGACGTATCCTTTTATATATATGAAGGAGAGACCCTGGGCCTTGTCGGAGAATCCGGCTGCGGCAAATCTACAACAGGAAGGACCATGATAAGGCTGTATGAAGCGACGGGAGGCAAGGTGCTTTTTGACGGCAAGGATGTACACAGCATGTCCAGGACAGAACAGAAGGAGTTTACAAAACAGGCGCAGATGATATTCCAGGACCCTTACGCTTCGCTTAATCCAAGGATGACGGTAGGGGATATAATAGGCGAGGGCATAGATATACACGGTATTTTTTCCGGGAAGGACAGAATGGAAAGGATTTTTGAGCTGCTTCAGACCGTCGGGCTGAATAAGGAGCACGCAAGCAGGTTTCCCCATGAGTTCAGCGGTGGTCAGAGACAGAGAATAGGCGTGGCAAGGGCTCTTGCCATAGAACCGAGGTTTATTGTATGCGATGAGCCGATATCTGCGCTGGATGTATCAATACAAGCCCAGGTGGTGAATTTGCTCATTAAGCTCCAGAAGGATATGAACCTTACCTATCTGTTCATCGCTCATGACCTCAGCATGGTCAAGCATATATCCGACAGGGTTGCCGTCATGTATCTGGGAATCGTTGCTGAGCTGGCGGGAAGCAAAGAGTTTTACGACAATCCGCTGCATCCTTATACACAGGCGCTGCTGTCGGCAATACCGATACCTGACCCCGATATAGAAAAGAGCAGGCAGAGGATTCTTCTGGAGGGAGATGTCCCAAGTCCGATAAATCCTGCACCGGGCTGCAGATTCAAAGTAAGATGCAAATATGCAAAGGATATATGCAGCAGTGAAATGCCTTTATTCAGAGAGGTAGGACCGGATCATTTCGTTGCCTGTCATATAGTATAAAAAACCGGCTTAAAAGCCGGTGGTGCCCAAGGAATGGGGACGGTTATCAGAGTTCTACAGGTTTGCCGCTTCTGAAGTCAAGGTATTTCTTCTGCGCATCCTTGAAGGCCACCAATATGGCTTTCTGAGAGGAACCAAGGTAACGCAGTGTGATCTGGTTTTTGATGGTTTCATAATCGGTAGTCATGTTTTCACCGATGAGTATATCCTTCAATATGTTATTAGTAAGTGATATTATTGCGTTACATTCGATATCAATGATTTTACCGCTTGATTTTTCTACAATGAAGCCAATGAAAAACTGGCCGTAAAGCTGGGTTATCGGATTGTTCATCTGGGATTTGGAGTTACCGACTATATACAAGGAATCTTCAGGGTAAAACATATTAATCCTCCTTAATAAGACAGATTTTGTGAAATGGAATGTATCCTATACATTAAAATAGCATATAAATCCATTGCTTTCAAATAAAAATATTTTTGACCCCTTGGAGGATTTTTACAATATACAGCGTATATATAGAATAAAATTAAATATGACCTCATGATAGAGATTATGTTCTGTCATGGTTCAAAAGCATTTATATGCTGCGTCATTTATCCGGGAAGGAACTGCGGTGTTCTTCCCGATACGTAAATGAAATTCGGCAGAAAGGGTTTACCTTTCTGCTTTTTTGATTGTTTGAAACAGGAGAGTGTGGTTTGTGAATATAAGTAACGTGATCGAAAATACATTAATGTCCATGGAAGGAAGCTTTTCAATCCTGCTGAAGGACCCGGCAAGCGGCAGGGTGATCTTTGAAAAGGATGCAGGCAGGCAGCTTCCGTCAGCAAGTACAATAAAAGTACCGATAATGATTGAAGCTTACAGGAGCTTCCTGCTGGGCAAATTGGACCTGCATAGCAAAGTGGATGTAAGCAGTGACGACAAGGTTGATTTCAGTATCCTCAGCAGTATGAATACTGATCAGTACACCGTGAGGGACCTGATAATACTGATGATGTCCATCAGCGACAATACAGCCACCAATGTGCTTATTGACATCCTCGGAATGGAAAACATCAATAGCACTGCTGAAGCCCTGGGTTTGAAAGGTACGGTGCTGCAAAGAAAGATGATGGACTTTGAGGCGGCAAAGCAGGGGAGACAGAACCTGACGACCCCCGAGGATATGATATCCATCCTGGAGAAGCTTTACAGAAATAGTATACTCACCCCCGAGGCATGCAGGGAGATGCTTTCAATAATGAGTATCGTAATCGGCAGGGACTATATGATAAGGGAGCTGCCCGTCGGAATAAAGGTTGCGCATAAAACCGGAGAGCTGGATGGAATCAACCATGATGCAGGTATAGTATACAGTCCCGCAGGTGATTATGCACTTGGGATCTTTGCCACCGGGCTGAAGGATAATATAGCCGGAAGAAAATACATAGCCCGGCTGTCAAGGGATATATTCGAACATATTTTTGAAATAGGAGGAGTATGATGAGGATAAAGGATATAGAGACAACGGTGCTTACCACCCCGCTTAAGAAGCCCTTCAAGACTGCATTGAGGCAAACAAGCGTATGCGAAAGTATAATTGTCAGGATTCAGAGCGACGACGGACAGACAGGGTTTGGAGGAGCTCCGCCTACAGCGGTAATTACAGGTGACACCATGGAGTCTATACAGGGTGCGATAATGAATTTTATCAAGCCCGCCGTCATAGGAATGGATATAGAAGAGTTTGAACCTTTGATGCATAAGCTGCACAGCTCGATCTTGCGGAATACCAGCGCAAAAGCTGCTGTTGATATGGCACTGTATGATTTGTACGGTAAGCATTTCAAGCTTCCTCTCTATAAGCTCTTCGGAGGGGCCAGAAAAGAGGTTGTATCGGATATAACAGTAAGTGTGAATTCTCCTGAGGAAATGGCCTCTGATGCGGCGGATTATGTAGCAAGAGGCTATACGACATTGAAAACCAAGGTCGGAGTAGATTGTGAACTGGACATTATAAGGGTAAAGAGGATAAGAGAGGCAATAGGAAATGATATTAAGCTCCGTCTTGACGCCAATCAGGGATGGAATGCCAAGGAAGCGGTAAGGACTATCAGAAGGCTTGAAGATATGGGGATGAATATTGAGCTTGTAGAGCAGCCTGTAAAAGCTCATGATATAGACGGTCTGAAATTTGTAACGGATAATGTGGAAACGCCGATAATGGCGGATGAAGCACTGTTTCTTCCTGAGGATGGCTTCAGGATACTAAAAATGAGGGCTGCGGATATACTTAATATAAAGCTGATGAAATGCGGGGGATTGCATAATGCACTCAGAATAAACGCCATGGCTGAAAGCTGCGGACTGGAATGCATGCTCGGAAGTATGATAGAGAGCAAGATCGGAATAACAGCAGCAGCGCACCTGGCCTGCGGAAAGCTGAATATAACAAGAGTTGACCTTGATGCTGTAGACCTGATGGCTGAAGATCCCATTGAGGGTGGGGTAACAGTAACAGGAAGCACCCATGCAATACCTGAAAGCTATGGCCTGGGCATCATAGGACTGAAAGGAGAGGAGTAATTCTATGGATAGAGCTGTGGTATTGAAAAGTATAGCAGGGGTGAACCTGGAGCCCAAAGCTGACAGTGAGCTGGCCGACGAAGTTCTCCAGGGGATGGTTGTGGAGATAATTGACAGGGAGCATGACCCCTGGTATAAGATAAGAACCCGTTATGACTACTGTGGATATGTCCATAAGGCTGATATTGCTGCTGATAATCAGGCAGCGGATAAATGGCAGAATTGTAATTATGCCGTTTGGAACCTGATTGCCGATGTGATGACTGAGCCAAAGTATGGAAGCAGGGTCGCGGCTACGCTTGTAAGGGGCTGCCTGGTTGAATATACGGGAGTATACGAGGATAAGTGGGAGAAGGTAGGACTTTCTGATGGAAGCTGGGGCTGGATAAGGAAAGGCTTTGCACGCTATATAGAGAAGCTCCGGACAGAAGCAGATGAAGAAAAGCTCAGGAAAAGTATAACGGAAACAGCTTTGGACTATCTAAATACTCAATACAGATGGGGAGGAAAGAGCCATTTGGGAATTGATTGCTCCGGCCTGGCGGGTATAGCCTATATGATGAACGGTATCCTTATACCGAGGGATGCAGGACAACAGCAGGAGCATATGAAGGCAATCAAAAGGGAAGAAGCAAAGCCGGGAGACCTGGTTTTCTTTCCGGGACATGTGGCGGTTTATATTGGAGAAGGACGGTATGTGCACTCAACAAGCAGAGAGGGGTATGTGCTCATAAACAGCTTTAATAAAGAAAGTGAAGATTATAGAGAGGATCTGGATAAAAACCAGACCGGAACAGCAACGATATTCGGAATCGGGGATTGAGTCAGTCTAAAAACTGAATATACAAAAAATTAGGAATTTTTACTGGAACCAGCAGGGATATTTACTTTTGCGACGAATACTATATAGCAAAAGTATAAATGAGCTGTAAGGG
>JAEXXN010000286.1 GCA_023405875.1 Bacillota bacterium
ATGCAAAGGGAGCGGATATTGTTTTCGCAGTTGCGGGAAAAACAGGCGAAGGGGTCTTTGAAGCTGCAAAGGATCAAAAAGCCTACGCCTTCGGAGTCGATACCGACCAGAGATATATAAACCCGGATGTAATAATGGCCAGCATGACAAAGGGGATTGCACTTTCGATATTTGAATCGATCCAGAAGATCGAAGACGGCAGCTTTGAAGCAGGCAAGGTTTACCGCTACGGGATAAAGGAAAATGGCGTCGGGATGGCATACGGAACAGACGATATGAAGCAGTTTGTTACCGAGGATATAAAAGCAAAGCTGAAGGAACTGGAGAATAAGATAGTGTCGGGAGAGATAAAGGTTACTGAGGTGAAGTAGCCAGACCGGGCATAAAAAGAGGAGTAGTTTCTACTCTTCTTTTTTTAGAAATACTGAAACTCTTAAAAGAGGTGATAAGTGCATGACTGAAAATATAATAGAGTTCAAGGAGGTCTCAAAAGCTTTCCCGGGGGTTTTGGCCAACGACAGGGTCAGCCTTTCTGTAAGGAAGGGCGAGATACATGCAATCGTCGGGGAAAACGGCGCGGGAAAATCCACTCTTATGAAGCTGCTTTACGGGCTTCAGCAGCCAAGCTCAGGGGAGATACTGATAAAGGGTAAGAAAAAAGCTATCAATAGCCCTCTTGTGGCAATAGAAAATGGGATAGGCATGGTACATCAGCATTTTATGCTGATCCCCTCCTTCACGGTTGCAGAAAATATAGTTCTAGGCAGTGAACCGAGGCGGAGAAAAATATTTGTGGACTTCAAGGAAGCAGTCAAAATAACCGGGGAGCTTGTAAAGACCTATGGCCTGGAGGTTGATGCAGAAGCAAAGGTCCGGGATATTTCCGTCGGGATCCAGCAGAGGATAGAAATACTGAAGGTACTTTACAGGGGAGCGGACGTTTTAATATTGGATGAGCCTACAGCGGTTCTGACGCCTCAGGAAACTGAGGAGCTTTTTCTGATAATAAAAAAGCTTGTAGGGCAGTTGAGCAAGACTGTTATAATAATAACTCATAAGCTCCAGGAGGTTATGGCGCTTTCAGACCGCGTCAGCGTGATGCGGCAGGGAAGGCTTATCAGTACCATGGATACCAAGGATGCCACTGAGGAGAGCCTTGCCGGGATGATGGTCGGAAGGGAGGTCCTTTTCAAAGACCTTGAAAGAAGCGGGGAGAAGGGCAGCAGCATGCTTGTGGCAAAAGGACTCAGGGCAAGGGACAACAGAGGTCTGGAAGCCCTTTCGGGTATCGACCTGGAGATAAAAGCAGGGGAGATCCTCGGTATAGCAGGGGTTGAAGGAAACGGCCAGTCCGAGCTGATGGAGATCCTTGCGGGGCTTAGACAGCTTGAAAGCGGAGAGCTTTTAATCAATGGGCAAAACGCTGCAGGGAAAACTCCGAAGGAAATCAGAAAAATGGGCCTTTCTCATGTCCCCGAAGATAGGCTCCTTACAGGTCTAAGTAAAAAAGCTTCGATAACGGAGAATATGCTTATGGGTCTCCAGGACAAGGAGCCCTATGCAAAAAAAGGGATACATTTTAATAAGAAAAGTATTGGGGAATATGCCGACAAGCTTATAAAAACCTATGACGTGAGGACCCCGGACCGGGAGGTGCCGGTTGAAAATCTGTCCGGCGGGAACATGCAAAAGATAGTTATTGCCAGAGAATTTTCTTTTGACACTCCGGTGCTTATAATATCACAGCCTACCAGGGGAGTGGACATCGGGGCCATTGAATTTATCCACAAGCAAATAATAAAGAAAAGAAACGAGGGCTGCGCAATCCTTTTGGTTTCGGCAGAGCTTGATGAAATATTCAGACT
Organism: Bacillota bacterium; assembly: GCA_023405875.1. Classification (GTDB taxonomy): domain Bacteria; phylum Bacillota; class Clostridia; order Lutisporales; family Lutisporaceae; genus BRH-c25. The sequence goes on from JAEXXN010000286.1 coordinate 1,866, forward strand.
CTCGGACAGGATCCTCACGATATATGAGGGGAGAATAACCGGGGAGTTTGAAAACGGAAAGGTTTCCAAACAGGAAATAGGCCTTTATATGGCAGGGAAAAAGGGGGAGGTGAAGTGATGAAAAGAAAAAATGATAACCTTGAATATTTGCTTTCACTTTTTCTTTCAATAGCAGCGGCTCTATTTATCGGAGCGCTTATAATGCTTGCAAACGGAAGAAACCCCTTGCAGGGCTATGCGGCCCTGATAGCCGGGGCTATGAGCTCCAAATACAGCATAGCTTCAACACTTGCCAAGACAGTTCCCCTTGTACTTACAGGACTTGCAACTGCGATTTCCTTCAGGTCGGGGATAGCGAACATAGGCGGGGAGGGACAACTGTATCTTGGAGCCTTTGCGGCTGCATATGTGGGCTTCACCTTTACAAAGCTTCCGGGGTTCATGGGGATATTTCTTGCAGTCCTGGTATCCGCGCTTGTAGGCGCCTTCTACGCCTTTATACCCGCAATATTAAAGGTTAAGTATAAAATAGACGAGGTTATAACCACGATCATGTTCAACAGCATCGCTGTATTTCTTACCGACTACCTTGTCAATTACACTTTTCAGGCAGACCAGGGCAAGATGGGCGGTACCAATATGATAGCAGAAGCCTATAAGCTTACAAGGCTCGTATCCCTTTCCAAGCTGAATACAAGTATATTTATGATGATAGGGATAGCAGTGCTCATCTACTATATGATGCAAAAGACCTCAATAGGCTACAATTTCAAAATGGTCGGACAAAATGTGTTCTTCGCAAACTACGGCGGGGTTAATTCGAAAAAACAAATGGTGGTTGCTATGCTCATATCAGGCGGGCTGTGCGGAATAGCAGGGGCTTTTGAGGTCCTTGGGACTCATTACAGGTTCCTTCAGAATATTTCTCCCGGGTTTGCCTTTGACGGGATGCTGGTGGCCCTTATAGTCAGAAACAACCCACTTGGTGTAATATTCATGTCGGTTTTCTTCGGGATTTTGAAGACAGGCTCAATAGCAATGGAGCAGGCTACATCAATACCCTCCGAGCTTGTACTTGTTATACAGTCCGTAATAATACTGTTTATTGCAGGAGAAAGAGGCTTTAAGAAAATATTTAAAGGCTTTAGGAAGGCAGGTGAAAGGGTAAATGCTTGAGGATGTTTTTAATCTGACCCTTCTACAAAATACCATAAGAACAGCGACACCCCTTATTCTTGCTGCCCTTGGAGGACTTTTGACAATGCATGCAGGAATCCTTAACATAGGCATGGAGGCCATGATTTTGATCGGAGCCTTTGCAGCGGTTGTAGGAAGCTTTTTCTTCGGAAATGCTTTGCTGGGGGTTATGCTTGCGGTGGTTGCAGGAATCCTTATAGGCCTTTTGTTCGGCTTCTTTGTTATAGACCTTGAGTCTGACGAATTTATCATAGGTATTTCACTTAACATATTTGCAGGGGGCGTTACGGTTTTCCTTCTGCGGAGTATCTTCGGCGTGAAGGGGGCATTTTCATCCCCCGGGATCAAGCCGCTGCCGGACGTCAATATTCCAATGTTGGACAATATTCCTATACTGGATGCCATGTTCAATAACCACTCGCTGTTTGTTTATATAAGCTGGATGCTTGTAGTATTGGTTTTCATATATCTATATAAGACGCCCTACGGAATGTGGACGAGGGCCGCGGGAGAGTTCCCCGAGGCACTTGAAACGGTCGGCGTAAGCCCAAGGAGGATGAAATACATAAGCTCGGTACTCTGTGGAATTTTCTGCGGCTTTGCAGGAGCCCACCTTTCCCTTGGCTACCTTACTCTTTTTACAGAGAACATGAGTGCGGGAAGAGGCTTTATTGCGCTTGCTGCAATGATATTCGGGGCATATAACCCGGTCAAGACCTTCGGTGCGGCGCTGCTTTTCGGATTTTTCGACGCCCTTGGAATAAGGCTTCAGGGAGTAGGGATACCGTCCCAGTTTACGCAAATGATACCTTATGCCGTAACGGTTTTGGCTCTTGTGATCGTGGCCAAGAGAAAGCTTTTAAAGCTTAAAAGTTCAAGAAAGGGAATTTAACAGGTGGTGCTATGGATAAGTTTGACGTACTGATTGTCGGGGGAGGGCCCGCAGGCTACTATTGTGCCTGTGAATGTGCAAGGGGAGGCAGAAAAACAGCGCTGGTTGAAATCGATGCTCTTGGGGGCACCGGTTTTCGATGGGGCTGCCTTCCTGTCAAAAGAAGGGCAGACGACCTGAAAAAGCTCTTGTGCGACAGCCGCATTCCGCATCAATTCCGGTCAAACAGCAATAACTGCTGTTTTTCCGCTGATTACAGAGTTGAAATGCACAGGCTTGAAGATAGTATGCACAGGAAATTGATAAGTCTTGGAGCAAAGGTCTTATTCGGAGAAGGAAGCTTTAAGGATGAACACCATTTCCAGCTTCAGGGGAGGCTTATTGAAGCGGAAAATATAGTTATAGCCACAGGAACCTACCCGTTTCTGTCCCCTGATATAGAGATAGACGGCGAGCTGGTATTAAGCCATAAGGAGCTTCTGGAGCTTGAATGTCCTCCGGGGAGCATTGCGATAATCGGAGGAAACGTGGAGGGCTGCGAGTTTGCGTCGATACTGGGCAATATGGGGACAAGAGTTTCGATAATTGAGCTGGAGGATGAGCTGCTTAAAGGCAACGACAGGGACCTGGTAAAGCCTCTCCTTGACCAGTTGGATGACAGAGGAGTTGAGCTGCATCTTTGCTCAAGGGTCGAGCAGGTTGAAAAGGCAGCCGGTAAGGCATTGTTAAGATTAAGCAGCGGTAAGGCTATAGAAGCTGAAAAGGTCCTTGTGACAGGAGGCAGAATGCCGAACTTTCCGTCAGGGCTGGAAGCTATCGGCGTAAAAATATCAAAGGATAGGATCCCTGTGGATGAAAACCTGAGGACCAACCTTCCGCACATATATGCAATCGGCGATATAAACGGGATATTGGGGATGTCCCATGTGGCAATACAGCAGGGTATTCTGGCTGCCGTCAATATACTTGAGGGTAAAGCAGTGACAATGAGATACCAGTCCCTTCCAAGGGCAATATTTACATTGCCTGAGATAGCAGGAGCCGGAAGCCAGGAGTGGGAGCTCAGAGAAAAGGGTATCCCATACAAAAAGGGAGTATGCGAGCTTTCAAACACCTGGAGGGGCTTTTCCAAGAGAATCAGGGAAGGATTTGTAAAAGTACTTGCAGGAACGGATGAAACCATCCTCGGGGTGTGGATGGTGGGAAACGATGTGGCGGACCTTGTAGGAATGTTGGGCTTTTTCATAGATAACAAAGTAAAGCTGGAGGATATAAAAAGACAGCTTTTTGTGCATCCCAGTTTAAGTGAGGCACTTCTAGAAGCAATATTAAATATTCAGGAACAGGAGATGGGAAAATGATGCAGCCTCATATTTTATGTACCGAGAATGATGTTGAAGAAAGGGTAATACTGCCCGGAGACCCGCAAAGAGTGCTTCGGGCAGCGCAGTACCTTGATGATTGGAAAGAAATAGCTTTTAATAGAGAGTTCAGGACCATAACAGGGACCTATAAAACAGTACCGGTAACCATTGTTTCTACAGGTATCGGCGGAGCCTCGGCAGCAATAGCCCTTGAGGAGCTTATAGCCTGCGGAGCCAGGCAGTTTATCCGGATAGGAAGCTGCGGGGCGGTTCAGCCCGGAATTGATATAGGCTATATAGTAATACCCATTGCAGCGGTCCGTGAGGACGGAGCCTCAAGGATGTACATATCGGACAACTACCCGGCGGTTGCGGATTTTGGTTTGGCAAACACTATAATCAATACCTGTGAAAGCTTGAAATATCCGTATGTATCCGGCTTTATAAGAAGTCACGACTCCTTCTACATAGACGACGAAAGCTCAAGGCTGGAGTTTTGGAGTAAAAAAGGCATAATAGCCTCAGATATGGAAACAGCAGCACTCTTTACTATCGGAAGGCTGAGGGGTGTAAAGATAAGCTGCATACTGAACAATGTAGTCAGATACGAGAGCAAGGTAAAAGAGGGCATAACCCAGTATGTAAGCGAAGAACAAATGGCAGTCGAGGGGGAAAAAAGAGAAATTATTCTTGCCCTTGAAGCTTTATACAGAGACTTTATGGGAGAAAAGGCCGTGTGCCGGGCTGTAAATTTGTAAGCTTATTCGGAACAGTACCTGTCCCCCTGTCCCAGGGCTTTCTTTTATAGCTCATTTATGCTATATTGATACGGTAGTCAGTTCGAGACCATCCTGACTTAAAACAAAACTATGGAGGGATTTATAAAATGAATAAGAACAGATACCTGGTACATGCTGCTTTCATAGCAGCCGTTTATGCAGTGCTCACCATTGCATTTGCACCACTCAGCTATGGACAGATCCAGGTCAGGTTTGCAGAGGCCCTGACAATACTGCCCTACTTTACACCCGCTGCCATACCTGGGCTTTTTGTCGGGTGCATAGTAGCCAATTTCTTCGGGCCGGGGGGAATGCTGGATGTGGTGTTTGGAAGTGCAGCATCGCTGATTGCTGCATACCTTACACGTAAAATGCCTGTCAAATGGCTGGCGCCGCTGCCGCCGGTAATAGTAAACGGAGTGATTATAGGCTTTCTGCTGAATTACCTGTATCAGCTCCCGCTGCTTGTGACCATGGGCTGGGTTGCCCTGGGGCAATTGATAGCCTGCTACTTTATAGGGTATCCGCTGCTTCTTCTGCTGGAGAAGTACAGAGATAAAATATTCAGCTAATCAAAAAGCTTATCGGCCCATTGGACCGATAAGCTTTTGTTTTAATACATGAAAATTATCGTAAGGAACGACCTCCGTGTCGTTCCGTTTTACATTCTATATTCGTTTGACAGCCTGCCTGATCCTTTCCAGGGCTTCCTCAAGAAGGCTCCTGGAGCAGGCTATATTCATCCGCATAAAGCCTGAGCCTTTCTCACCGAAGGCAGCTCCGTCATTCAACCCCACATGGGCTTTGTTTATGAAAAAGTCCACCAGTTCCTTATGCTCCATTCCCAGCCCTCTGCAATCCAGCCATACAAGGTAGGTGCCCTCCGGCCTGGATAGCTTTATCTGAGGAATATATGTATTGACATAATCAACCAAAAAGTCGAGGTTGCCCTCAAGATAGTCCATAACCTGGGCCAGCCATTCTTCTCCATGCCTGTAGGCTGCCTCCAGGGCTGTGATACCGAAGAGATTGGTCAATTCGATCCCCAGCTTGTTAAGGTAGTCGCTGAACTTCTCCTTAAGCGTGCTGTTGGGAATAATGATCATGGAGGTTGCAAGGCCGGCGATATTGAAGGTCTTGCTGGGAGCTATGCAGGTTATCGTACGCTGGGCCAGCTCCTCGGATATAGAAGCCATCGGAGTATGGCTGTAATTGCGGTATATAAGGTCTGCGTGTATTTCGTCGGAGACGATGGTAACATCATATGCAGCGCACAAAGTCCCCAGCGTCTCAAGCTCCTCCCTGCTCCATACCCGCCCTGTGGGATTATGGGGGCTGCACAGCAGCATGAGCTTTACTCCACCCTCAAGCTTGGACTTGAGATCCTCAAAGTCCATAACATACTTGCCGTCCTGAAGCTTCAGCGGGCTGTCCACCAGTTCCCTGCCGTTGTTTCTGATGGCTGCAAAAAAGGGAGGATATACCGGACTCTGAAGCAGCACCTTGTCTCCCGGCTCTGTAAGGGCCAGTACACTGAAATTCAAGGTGGGGACGACTCCGGGGCATGCGGTGATCCATCTGCTGTTTATATCCCAGCCATGCCTTTTCTTCAGCCATTCTACCGCCGAGAAATAAAAGGAGGAGGGCTTCTCGGTATAGCCGTATACTCCGTGCTTTGCTCTTTTTACTACAGCATCGACCACAGGCTGAGGTGCTTCAAAATCCATATCGGCCACCCACATGGGTATGACCTCGTTACTTTTGAAGACCCTGTCCAGATAGTCCCATTTGATTGAGCTGGTACCCCTGCGGTCTATACTTTCATCAAAGTTATACTTCATGAGCTTCAATTCCCTTTCCGATATTTAAATAGCCCTTGTCTCATGCTTCAGCCAGGCCTTTTCAGCCTGATCCAGGCAGGGAGACAGCTTTTCATATACTTCCTTATGGTAATTGTTGAGCCAATCCTTCTCCTGCTCAGTGAGCATGGAAGCATCTACTCCATCCAGGTCTATAGGGCAGTAGGAGATAGTATCGAATTTCAGGTATCTTCCGTATTCCGTTTCAAAGTCATCCGTTACAAGCACTGTATTTTCAGTACGTACACCGTGCTTGCCCTCTTTATATATTCCGGGCTCGTTAGTTATTATCATACCCGGTTCAAGTATTACGTTATTCACAACAGGAACTCTTTTAAAGCCATGGGGTCCTTCATGGACGCTGAGCAGGAAGCCCACGCCGTGGCCTGTTCCGCAGCGGTAATCCAGGCCTTCCGCCCACAAATGCCTTCTTGAAAGTATGTCAAGATGGGTGCAGGTGCAGCCGTACATGAATTTAGCTGAAGCAAGGCCGATGTGGGCCTTCAGCACCAGGGTGAAGTCCTTTTTCTGCTCTGGAGTAAGCTCGCCCAATACGATGGTCCTTGTAGTATCGGTAGTACCGTCAAGGTATTGACCGCCTGAATCGATGAGCAGCATCCCTTCCTTTTCCAGGGTGTATTCGATACCTGGTACGGCCCTGTAATGCATCATTGCCGCATGCTCCTTATAGCCTGCTATCGTATCAAAGCTGGGACCCATGGAAAGCTCCTGCTGGCCTCTGAATTCCTTGAGCTTTTCATCCACGGTGATCTCTGTGATTTTTTCCTTGCCGAGGTTTTTATCCAGCCATATATGGAATTTTACCAGGGCAGCGCCGTCCTTTATATGTGAATTTCTCTGGTTCTCTATTTCAGTGCTGTTTTTTACAGCCTTAAGGCGGGTGGTGATATCGGGCAGCTCTACGATTTCATAAGTCCCGGGCACTGACTTGTACAGCCATACATTGGTTTTTTCCGGGTCTATGATTATGTAACCCTCACCGGAAATAGCGCTGACTTCCTTTTGGATTGAATCATAGGGAAGAACCTCTACCTTATCTGCTTCAAGCTCTATTTTGACAGTATCGCTTACCTTGCTGTTGTCGATGAAAAGCTTGCAGCTATCCTGGGAAATCAGTACATAGGCTGTGACCACAGGATTGTTCGGAACATCTCCGCCCCTGATATTCAGGAGCCAAGCCACATCGTCCAGGGAGGAGAGCAGGTAATAGCCGGCGTTATGCTTCTGCATTTCCGCCCTTACCTCTGTGAGCTTTTCAGTCCTTGATTTTCCTGCATACTTTACATCATGGAGGAAAACCGGTACATCGGGTATAGAAGGTCTGTCCTCCCACAATTGTCCGATAAGGTCATAGTCTGTTTCAAAGGCAAGCTTCTTATCACGGTAAGTCTTCTGCATATCCTTGAAAATGGATACAGGCATAGACTTGCCGTTGAAGCCTACTACACCGCCAACGGGAAGAGTTTCCCTGATCCAGTCGATGTATGTGGGCACCCCGGGCTGTGCCATTCTGAAAAGCTTTACAGTGGAGCCCTCCAGTTGATTTTCCGCCTGCAGGAAATACCTGCCGTCAGTCCAAAGTCCGGCTTCCTCGCTTGTAACCACAACTGTCCCCGCGGAGCCTGTAAAGCCTGATATCCACTGCCTTGCCTTCCAGTGCTCCGGTACGTATTCACTCTGGTGGGCATCAAAGCTTGGGATTATATAAGCATCGATGCCTTTTTCCGCCATAAGGCTTCTGAGTCTTGCTACTCTTTCTTTTACAGTCAATTTCGTTACCCCTTTCTGTTATATAACGAGCAGGAAAGTATAAATTATTTTATGTGTTACTTTCCCTTAGGGAGCTTTATAAAGGCTTCACCGTTGTTAGGAAGCTTCAGTGAAAGCCTTTTTAAAAGCCCGTATGCTCTGTTCTTGATATGATCTCTTCCTGAAGTGCTTCTGAAATGTCTTTCTGCCCTTCGCCTAGTTGTAGTTGGCTTCAAAGAGCTCCTTCATCAGAGCGTCTGTATAGTCGCCGTCATTTCCGTATTTGGGAGTGCTGTTAAGCAGCAGCTGCCTGATCCTCTCGCTTCCTTCAAAGTTATTCTTCAAAGTATCCGATAATTCCTCCATGGAAAGTGCTTTTTTGTCAAATACATGATATTTTATGGCTGAAAAGCTGTCGATAGGTGTTCCTATGCAGACTCCCCGTACATAGCTTGAATTGTGTACGGTGCCGCCGCACCTTGCGTCCTCAATAATAAAGAACTCCTGACTGTAATCAAGAGTTCTTAAATTTAAAAGCAAAGCTACATATATCTTTCTGCAATCTGGGCCAGAGGGCTTCTCTCAACCTTGTTCAGCGTCACATGCCCGGTTATCTGGAAGGGCTTCATTTTCTCTATGGTGTAAACAAGGCCGTTTGAACGCGCATCTACCAAAACATTGTCTATCTGACTGTCTGTCGGGTCTCCCAGGAATACGAATTTTGCCCCGAAGCCTGCGCGGGTAAGCATCATTTTTGCAAGGTGAGGGGTTATCTCCTGGGCTTCATCAACGACTACAAGAGCATCCGACAGGGTTCTTCCCCGCATATAGGTGAAGGTCTTTGTCTCGATTATACCATGCTGCCTGTAATCCTCTATAAAAGAATCCACAGTAAAGGTAGGCTTGGTCAGACTGTCCGCCTTGCCGCCCTTTTCCTTGCGGCGGTACTTGTTTCCGAAAAGATTGTCTACTGCGTCGTAGAAGGAGCCCATCCATGGCTTGAGCTTTTCCTCCTCGGTGCCCGGGAGAAAGCCTATATCGTTGCCTGCGGGAACAACAGGCTTTACAAATATGATCTTTCGGTATATCTCCTCTTCAATGACCTTCTGTAAAGCTACTGCGGTGGAGAGGATGGTTTTCCCTGAACCGGCACCGCCTGCAAGGGTAACAAAATGTATATTGTTATCCATGAGAAGCTCAAAAGCCATTTTCTGTTCCCTGTTTATCGGGACCAGCCCCCATGCGGAGCTATTTGCATATTTCAGGGGGACTATCTTTTCTCCGTTGAAAATGGTAAGAACCTCGTGGCTTGATGTGTCGCTGCTTTTTATATGAATAAACTCGTTGGGGTAAATGGCCTCGTCAAGCTGCTTCGGAAGCTTCAGCCCATCCTTGTATATCTTCTCGATATCCTTCGAGGGGAGCATAAGCTCTGTATAGCCGTTGTAAATTGATTCTACAGTAACCTTGTCAGTTTCATAATCCTGTACTGTAATGCCCAGGCTGTCTCCTTTGATAGACATATAGACGTCCTTTGTCACAAGGATGGTCGGCTGTTCTGTGTTTTCCTTCTGAAGGTTTTTCG
>JAEXXN010000321.1 GCA_023405875.1 Bacillota bacterium
AATTTGGGCGGACGGATGGCCAAGAAAAATATTGGAGTATGACAGAAAAAATGTATTTGCTGTTTTTGCTGCCATAAAGCCATAAAAATAAAGAGGTCTAGGTTTATAAGGCCGCTGTTGAAGTAAACCGGAGAAACATAAGTCTTTTATTTGAGATTTATGTTTTTTTATTACTACCTATTGACTGAAAGAGTCAATAGGTTTAAAATGAAATTGACTAGAATAGTCAATGATAATTAAATGAGGTGATCGACCATTGAATGCAAAAGGTAATGCTGTAGAAATGCATAAGATAATGTCATTGGATGAAGAAAAGCGCAACCGTATATTAAATGCAGCCATGAAAGAATTTTCAAAGGGCTATCAAAATGCTTCAACAGATGCAATAGTCCGCGAGGCAGGTATTTCAAAAGGCTTGTTATTTCACTACTTTGGGACGAAAAAGGAGCTTTTCCTATTTTTGCATGAATATGCACTTGAGAAAGTGCTTTCAGAATTTTTCGAGCTTATCAATCTTAAGCAGAGGGATATTCTTGAACGCTGGCGCCAGATTATACTGCTTAAGATTGATCTTGTTCACAAGCATCCGGCAATTTTCGCTTTTATAACTGCGGCATATATGGGCGAAAAAGGCGAGGCTGCTGATGAGCTGAATGACCGGAAGACTGCCTTTAAGGAGGACATATATCCCAAACTGTTCCGGGATATTGACACCTCGTTGTTCAGGGATGATATTGATACTGAAAAGGCTGTAGAAGTGGTCATATCAACAATGGAAGGCTACGCGAACAAAGAGGCAAGGCCTGATATGAAGCTGGAAGACTATGAGCCGGAATACGACCGTTACCTTAAAGAGGTTGACGGGTATATAAATTTATTACGTAAATGTTTATATAAGTAAGGAGATATCTGTTATGTCTGTTATTAGTATAAAAAAACTTGAGAAAAGCTATGGAAAGTTTCACGCGCTTAACGGTATCGACCTGGAAGTGCCTCAGGGTGAGATATATGGCTTTATAGGGCCAAATGGTGCAGGAAAATCGACCACTATACGAATCCTGCTCGGCCTCCTGAGAAAAAATGGAGGCGATGTCACACTACTTGGTGGGGATCCGTGGAAAGATTCGGTTGAGCTTCACAGGCGCCTTGCATATGTACCGAGTGATGTCAGTCTGTGGCCGGGCTTAACTGGAGGAGAGGTTATAGATCTGTTGGGACGCATACGTGGAAGCTACAGTACCGAGCGTAAGGGAAAGCTCCTGGAAAGGTTCAACCTTGATCCTACCAAAAAATGCCGTACCTATTCCAAAGGAAACCGCCAGAAAGTATTGCTTATATCTGCTTTTGTATCAGATGTGGAGCTGCTGATACTTGACGAGCCTACATCAGGGCTTGACCCGCTGATGGAGACGGTATTCCAGGAGTGCGTGCGTGAGGCCAGGGATATGGGGAAGACAATATTCCTGTCAAGTCATATCCTGGCTGAGGTGGAGGCCCTTTGTGACAGTATCAGCATAATAAAAGACGGAAAGATAGTAGAACACGGTACATTACCGGAGCTTCGCCATCTCACGGATACTACGATAACAGCAGAAATATCAGACTCGGCGGAGGGGCTGTCGGCAATTTCCGGTGTACATGGTCTGCAAATGGACGGAAGGCGCGTGCGCTTCAGTGTGGATAGCAAGCAGCTGGGCGCAGCGCTTAACCACCTGGCAAGCCGCGGTGTAACAGCGCTGCAAAGTGCGCCGCCTACTCTTGAAGAGCTTTTTATGCGGCACTATTCAAGCAAGTAAGGAGGAAGACCGGTGATTATAAATGATTTTCGCGCAACAGGAAGCCTTATAAGGTTAAATCTGCGGCAGCATCGCGTATTCCTGGCCGTATGGCTTCTGCTTCCGGCACTGATAGTTGTGGGAACGGCATTTACAACCAAAGCTATGTTTCCTACTACCGAGTCACTTCTGGATATAAAGTCCACTTTGGAGGATCCTATAGTTTTAGGTATGCACGGAAGGGTGCTTGACATAAGTGCAGCAGGATATACGGCATGGCGTACAAAGGTGCTGTGCAGTATACTGGCAGCCATATTCAGCTTTATAACTGTCATACGCTACACCCGCCGGGAGGAAGAGGATGGAAGGCGTGAGCTGATAGGAGCAGCCTGCGTTGGAAAGCATGCACCGCTTGCTGCCGGATTCATAACTGCAATAGGTATGAATATAGCTATGTCTTTATTGATTTTTGCCGGTATGCTGTCAGCTGAGCTGGGTTTCACAGGATCCCTCGCCCATGCCCTGGCTATTGGTGCCGCCGGATGCTTTTTTGCAGCTGCGGCTGGAGTATTTGCGCAGCTTTTTACAGGTGCGCGCACGGCTTCCAGTATGTCTGTGGTGCTGCTGTTATTGCTGATGACAGTTCACATTGGATGGAATATTAACGGGAAAATGGGTGGATTAATGTATTTTTCACCCTTGGAGTGGCCACTTCTTATACGTTCCTTTGCAGGAGAAAACTTTGCTGTTTTGCTTGTATCTATAGCAATGATCCTATTGCTTGTGCTGGTGTCCTTTAAGCTATCCTCTGCCAGGGATGTGGGGTCAGGCCTTATTCCTGAGAAAACGGGGCGCAGTGCCGCAAAGAGTGGGTTCAGTACACCTGCTGCTTTATCCTGGAGTACTCAGAAGGGCATGTTTGTCTCCTGGGCTGCTTTTTTTGGTTTTATTGGTTTTTCACTGGGTTCTGCAGCACGCACAATGGCCGATATTACCTCTACAGCACCTTACTTTGAAAGCTTGGTAGAGCGTCTTGGCGGTGCTGACAGGGCTTTCATGTCCTTAATGATATATGTCCTTTGTATGGTTATCAGCATATATTCTATAATGCCGATCCATCGTATGCGTTCCGAGGAAGCTTATATGAGAGCAGAGACAGTACTGGCCTTGCCGGTTTCAAGGCTGCGTTTCTTTTTGAGCCACACACTGGTTTCCTTTGCCGGATCAGCGGCGATTGTCGTTGTCATGGGCTTGACTGTAGGCATAGGAGCCACTCTGTCTACAGGAGGCTCAGGAGAATTTCCCCGGCTGTTTGCCGAAGCGATAGCAAAGATTCCGGCAGTTTGGGTCATTTCAGGCATATCGGCCATGCTGTTCGGATTTGTCCCCCGTGCTGTGACCGGGCTTAGCTTTGCAGTAATGGGCATATTTGTGCTCATTGAGTTTTTCTGGGAGCAGCAGGTACTCACTGATGCAATATTTGCCGTATCACCCTTTTTTCATGTTTATCCGGCCAATGAGATCACTGTATTGAAAATCACTGTATTGACGCTGGTAGCAGTAACGTTTTCCATACTTGGCGCAGCGGCATTTATAAAAAGAGATATATCATCAAATTAAACATCAGAGGAGTTTTCGTATACTCTTGTGAAGCCTTTAATATATTTTTCCGGTGGATTACAATTTACTATACAACTGCAAGTATAAAAGCACAAAATTTTTCTAAGACCAAAGCCCTAATTGAGTAGTGCTAAAGCCCTATTAACCAGTAAAATGGTATTATTTAATGCAAAATTACTGTATAATTTGTAATATATTGTTGAAAAAACAAGAAAAGCAAATGATAATAGCAAAGCTATTGAAAAATAGCGACGCAAAGCTGCGGGCCTAAAGCTACAAGCAATGGCAGCCGGGTTGCCGAAGGTGCATTAGTAATATCTATATAGTAT
>JAEXXN010000256.1 GCA_023405875.1 Bacillota bacterium
CATTCCTCCGTGCTTGCTTCTGCTGTACACCTGAAAAAGCTTCCTGTTGACCGGATACCGGAAAAGGAAGAGCTCCTTGCCCTGGAATATTTCAACAAACTCACTTATAAGGATATGGGCCGACTTATATTTCAAGGCTCAGATGCGGAAGGCAACCGTATATATACCATAGGTAGAGGTACTTCAAAAGCCCTGATACCTGCCATGATAAACCTTGCAATTACCTTGTGCAAAACCAAAGGTATAGATGAAAAATTCCTTTTCATAAACTCCTCGTCTACGGTACATCCGCTGATGACAATAGGGGGCTTCTTTTCCAGGGGCCTTCACGTGGATTTCATCGGGGTACCCCTGCTTACTACCGGAGCCCGGCTGACTTATTACAATGTAATAAACTTGGTAAAAAGGGCAATGGAAATTTCTCATAGCAGCGATAACAATTGTTTTGTCGTCAATATGGATGAAAAAGGCCGACTCAGTAAATTCAACTGAGTCAGCCTCTTAAACAACTATCCTATTTTTTTATTATAGCCTTGAATGGACATTTCTGCATACAAACTCCGCATTTTATACATTTGCTTGAATCAATATGGTATATACTCTTCGGCTGTCCCGAGATACAGGAGACCGGACAGTTCTTTGCACAGATTCCACAGCCCTTGCACTTGTCTTCCAGTACGGTGTAGTTCAGCAGAGAACTGCATACTCCCGCAGGACATCTTTTTTCCTTTATATGAGCCTCATACTCATCCCTGAAGTATCTTAGTGTCGAAAGTACAGGATTCGGAGCCGTCTGACCCAGGCCGCAGAGAGCAGAGCTCTTGATGTTCCTTGCCAGGGTTTCCAGCTTCTCTATGTCTCCGTCCTCACCTTTGCCTTCAGTTATTCTTTCAAGGATCTCAAGCATTCTCTTTGTGCCCTCACGGCAAGGTGTACATTTTCCGCAGGACTCATCAACTGTGAAATCCAGGAAGAATCTTGCTATATCAACCATACAGTTGTCTTCATCCATTACTATGAGTCCGCCTGAACCCATCATTGAACCAAGGGCAATAAGATTGTCATAATCTATCGGAACGTCGATCTCGCTTGCAGGTATACAGCCGCCTGAAGGTCCGCCTGTCTGTGCAGCCTTGAATTTCTTTCCGTTAGGACAGCCGCCGCCTATTTCGTATATAACCTCTCTCATTGTCGTTCCCATTGGAATCTCAACAAGGCCTGTGTTGTTTATCTTTCCGCCAAGGGCAAAAACCTTTGTGCCTTTGGATTTTTCTGTTCCCATGCCTGCAAACCATTCCGGCCCGTTATTGAATATCGGAGCAATATTTGCGTAGGTTTCAACATTGTTGAGTATTGTCGGTTTGCCAAACAAACCCTTTACTGCCGGGAATGGAGGCCTTGGCCTTGGCATACCTCTCTGCCCTTCTATGGATGCTATAAGTGCAGTTTCTTCTCCGCAAACAAAAGCTCCTGCTCCGAGTCTTATTTCCATATCAAATTTAAAACCGGTTCCCAGTATGTTATCACCCAGCAGTCCGTATTCACGTGCCTGGACTATGGCTATTCCAAGACGCTTTACAGCTATCGGATACTCAGCTCTGCAATATACATATCCCTTATCTGCACCGATTGCAAAACCTGCAATTGCCATTGCTTCTATAACAGAGTGGGGATCTCCTTCAAGTACGCTTCTGTCCATAAAAGCACCGGGGTCTCCTTCGTCAGCGTTGCACAGGACATATTTCTGAGTACCCTGTGACTTTGAAGCGAAATCCCACTTCATACCTGTAGGGAAACCTCCGCCCCCTCTTCCCCTGAGTCCGGATTTCTTAACTGTATCTATTACTTCTGCAGGTGTCATTGTTGTAAGCACCTTTTCCAGTGCTTTATAGCCGTCAAAAGCAATGTACTCATCAATATTTTCGGGATTGATAACACCGCAATTTCTCAAAGCAACTCTGACCTGTTTCTTGTAGAAATCTACCTCTTCGATTGCCTTTATCCTGTTTTCCTCAACAGATTCTGCGTAAAGAAGCCTTTTAACAACTCTTCCTTTTACCAGGTGCTCCTTGACTATCTCTTCTACATCCTCAGGCTTAACCATGCTGTAGAAGGAAGCCTCCGGGTATATTATCACTACAGGACCTAATGCACAAAGTCCGAAACAGCCCGTTCTCTCTACAACTACTTCCTTATCAAGGCCATGCTTTTTTATTTCATCTTCAAAATTCTTTGCAATAGTTTCCGAATTTGAAGAAGTACAGCCGGTACCTTTGCAAATCATGACATGGGAACGATACATCTCCATTTAATACTAACCTCCTATATGTTCCGCCCTGTGACCGTTAAATAACAGTCAAACACTGCAGAACGTTTATGTTATAGTTACTTTTATAAATCCGACTTTCTATTTGTCTTCTGATCCTATAGTATATTCGTCAACTACCTTGCCCTGCATAATATGCTCATTAACTATCCTGATCGCTTTTGCATCAGTAACCTTGATATAGGTAACCTTTTCTTCACCGGGCTTATAAACTTCTACTATAGGCTCCAGCCTGCACATGCCTATACAGCCTGTCTGGGCAACTACCACATCTGCCAGATTATGCTTCTTTACCTCATCCATTATCGCGAGAAGTACCGGCCTTGCACCTGCAGCTATACCACAGGTTGCCATTCCTACTACCACTCTGGTACCGGATCTATCTTTTCTAACATTGATTGTATCCAGGGTCCTCTTTCTGATTTCTTCCAGCTCTTGAATTGTTTTCATCTTACACACCTCCGCGTAAATTCTCCATACCTTCATTAATATAATCTTTGATCCACATCATAACGTCGGGCTCTCCCAAAGAAACCTCGCTGCCCAGCGCAGCTCTTATCTCTCTTGTATCCATGCAGAACTCTCTTTTGTCAATTTCATGTCTGTATACAAAATCAATAATATGATTTTCATTTGTACCCGCAAGTATAAGGCTCAACATGGTTTCAGACATATCTCCAAGCGGAGCTCTGTCAATATGGCTCCTCTTGAAGGTTGCTGTGAGCTTTGTTCCTACGTTGATTTCCGATTCTATAGAAAGGTCTCCTTCACATCGCCTGCAAGCAGCTTGCATAAGTGATATCCCCAGGCCCACCTTTCTGCTGGTTCTTGTGGTTACAAACGGGTCCATAACCTTTTCAAGAAATCCCTTGTCCATGCCTTTGCCGTTATCCTGTATGCAAATGGTCATCCTGTCGGCTTCAGTTTCCTCCAATATGCTGATGCTTACAAGATCAGCTCCTGCTGAAACCGAGTTCTGCGACAAATCCAGAATGTGAAGTGATAAGTCCTTCATCGCTATAGCTAAAACTTTTTAAGTATGTCGGGGATATCATCCGGCGCCAATTTACCAAACACTTCTTCACCGATGGTCATTACCGGGGCAAGTCCGCAACAGCCAAGGCACCTGGTGGCTTCAAGCGTAAACTTGTTGTCTTCAGTTGTTTCTCCTGCTTCAATCTTGAGTTCTTCCTTGAGTCTGTCGAGCACGCCTTGAGCATCCTTAACATAACAGGCAGTACCGAGACATACGCTTATTGTGTGTTTACCCCTGGGGTTCAAGGTAAACCTTGAGTAAAAGGTAGCAACACCAAATATCTCGGCCAATGGAATATTCAGATACTCTGATATCCTCTTCTGTGCTTCTTCAGGAATATATCCAAACAATTCCTGGGTTTCGTGAAGAACTGGCATTAAGCCTCCCTGGATATCCTTATGGTCAATAAGTATTTCTTCCAGCTTCTCCATTTTTTCTTTCATTTCGATGTCAGACATTAAAGGGTTCCCTCCTCTAAAATATTTATAATTGGTTTATTAACTGCATCTGATATAAATTTATCAATTATGTCCTATCATATTGTATCACACAATAGATATATTTTTAACAAATATTTTAATTTTTTTTCCCCTAATTGCATAAGAAACTAAACACAGGGGAAACTATCATTTTGGTCCTTTTGCATATTCAAATATCATTCCCTGCAGTCCAGCTTGCCAAAAAGCTCACTGATACTCAAGCAATCCAATTCAATAAAGAATTCTCTTTCGCTGATATCCTGAAGATAATGAGCGTCGGAGGACAGGATATATTTGTATTTATTAAGGAAAGGATATTTTTTTATCACTGCTTCAGGAGTATTCTTTTTCGATATTTCTATTGTTTTTACCTTCAGATCCGGCGGAATGAAACCAAGATTGTCAATAATGCTGAAGCCCGGCCTGTCAACATGAGCCGGAATGCATATTCCTCCAAGCCCTCTGACCAATATAAACACATCACTGACTGAGAGCACCGTCGAGGACAGCAGCAGCCTGTTCTCTTTTCCTACTATCTCATCCCTGGAATTGAAAATAAGCTGGGTTCCAAAAACCTCTTCATTATTGCGTATATCCGGCAATGAATTATACACAATTTCTGCAAACTTCATAGCTCCTTCAAGCTTTTTGAACAGGCAGACAATGTGAACCTCTTCCTTCGTCTGCACTTCCATTCCCGGAATAACCATAAGCCCATTCTCTCTGGCTATTTCTAATACTGCCGGAAGGTTTGCACAGGAATTATGATCTGTAACGGCTATTATATCAAGTCCTTTAAGCAGAGACATATTCACAATATTCCCCGGAGTCATGTCATCATCACCACAAGGGGAAAGCGCAGAGTGTATGTGAAAATCCACCGCAAATTCCATTTTACTCAATTCCCATCCTGCAAAGCTCTTTTGCCAGCTCATATGAGCTGTGATTGGACTGGAATACCGGAATACCTTCATTGTCTGCCTTCTGAAGCGTTTCCGCCTCAACTTCGATTCCTTCGGGAACGATCACACAGCCAAGCTCAAGCAAAACAGCAACCGCTATTATATTTGAATGAGTCTGGACGGTTATCCATGCATCACCCTTTTTCCCATGTGACATTACCCAACTGAGCAGGTCACATATATATACACCTGTCAATTCCTTATTGAGTCCTTCATCTCCGGCTAAAAGCTTCAGGCCCAGCTTTTCGCCTGCATCTACTATTTTCATGAACTACCTCCTCCTAAATCTCTGTTTTATTCTTATTTTTAAAGCTTTCCATGGTTTTGACTATACATATGGATTTCTCACTCTTTCCTCCTACAATATCCTCGGCAAAGGCTCTGCAGGTGGGAGCGCCGCAGACGCCGCAATCTATACCCGGCAGATACTTCATCATTTCCTTGATCATCTCCATTTTTTGCATGGACTTCACAATATCATTATCCAGACGCATTATCGCTTTGGGCTCTATCGGTTCGGTCAGTCTGATAAACCCGTTTTTATACATCTCTACATGTGCTTTTATTTCCTCTTCGCTGTACAGTCGGTCCGGAAGCTCTTTTGCCAGGTTTTTCATCCGGCTTCTTGCTATAAAGGAGTTCTCAATGGTAAGCGGCCCTCCTGCGCAGCCCCCTATACAAGCCATCCCTTCAAAAAACTCCAGGCCTTCAAGCTTATCCATCTCGATCTCTTCAAGTACCTTTATCACCTCTTGTATCCCGTCAACAGCAAGATAGTTCTCTATCCCGAGGCTCTCTCCCTGTCCTCCGGTGATAGGCCATAAAAGCGACTGCCTTGTGCTCCGGGTGATAATATTCCCATGACTGCCGCCTATATTTCTGAGTATCTCACCATAAATAGCCTTCATGGACAGCACTCCGTCGACATATGATTTATCTATTCCCAGCGGATTTGTCACGCTGGTCATTCTGGCCGTACAGGGTGAAATGAATATAACTCCTATATCCTCCATTTTAAGTCCGGTTTTCTTTACTGCATCGGTTTTAGCCAAACGTGCCGTTATCTCTATAGGAGTTTCAATATCCACTATATTTTCCAGAAGCTCCGGAAATCTTATCTGTATAAGCCTGAGTATAGCCGGACATGTAGAGTTGATCAAGGGACGCTTCTTGTCCGGATTGTTCAGGATAGAGCTTTTTATCACGTTGGTTATGATTTCCATCCCCAGGGAGGACTCATATATCTCATCAAACCCGACCTTTTTTACTGCTGCCAGCATCTCATTGATCCCGGCTTTTCCCGGGAACTGTCCGTACAAAACAAGAGAGGGTATTGCAATTGTATACTTGAAATCCTTTAATATATCAAGGGTGTCAGTTATCGCGCTTTTGGCATGGTTTGGACATATCCTGATGCATTCACCGCAATCTATGCATTTTTCTCCAATTATCCTTGCCTTTCCTTCCCTTAGCCGGATGGCCTCGGTGGGACAAATTTTCAAACAGCTTGTGCATCCGACACAATTATTATCATTAAGCACAACCGAGTGAAAATACTTTCCCTTCATTTCAATCACCTGCTTTCAACTCTACTTCCATAACAATTTCAGTACCCTTTCCTACCACTGATTTCATATTGAATCTATCAGAGCATTTTTTCATATTAGGCAGGCCCATTCCGGCGCCAAAGCCCATCTCTCTTACTTTTTCAGTAGCAGTGGAATAGCCCTCCTGCATTGCAAGCTCCATATCGGCAATCCCCGGACCCCTGTCATTTGCTGTTATTTTGATAAAATCAGGCGTAACCTCAAGGATGATCTGTCCTCCCAGGGAATGAATGACTACATTCATCTCCGCCTCGTAGGTAGCAATGGAAATTTTCCTTATGATCCCGGAATCAATACCTAACTGCCTCAGAACCTTTTTTATATTGCTGGAGGCTTCTCCCGCACGAACAAAATCATCCTTCTCTACTTCAAATACATATTTGATATCTTCCATCACATTTATTCCTCCAATTAGTTGATACCGCTGTTCCCCTAGTCTATCCTGACTCCTTCAAGCCCGTTGCTGTAAAGCTTTCCCGAAGCCGTATACATGGTATCTTTGGTTGAAAGCATTACAATATTATTCTCCATAGCCAATTCTATAATTTCCATTTCCGGTTTTTTACCCCTGACAAAAACGATTGCGCTAAGATCAGCCATTTCTGCCGTTCTTACCACCTGTTGGTTGATAAGACCTGTAAGAAGCAGGGTCTTTCCTTTTACAAAAGCCAGTACATCGCTCATCAAATCGGAACCGAAGGCAGTTGAAACCTCATTCTCCATATGTTGATCACCACATAGCACATCCGCATTCAATATCCTTTTGACCTCTGATATTTTCATAAAAAATCCCCCTCATGTATATGTTTCATTGAACAGGCCACTTCTTGGAAAACTCCTCTGAATACTCCCTGTATGCCTCTATCTGACTCATCAGTCCGCTCTGTATCCTGTAGGAATTTTTCCCGTCATCAAGCTCATGCTTAAGCACTTCCTGAAGCATAAGTACAAAATTGTTCCTTAAAAGCTCCTGTTCCCTTGATACAGTTACTTCTTCAGCATATCCCAGATATCTTTTAAGCTTTTCCTCACCACTTTCAATTTCTGTAATAATCGGCAAGATATCCATCTTCGACTGTACAGCGATTTCAACACTCAGCCGGGCTTTTGCCTCTGAAATTTCCCAAATCAGCTTGTCCGTAGCCTGTACCAGTTGTATAAATGCATTATCTCTTTCATTATATTTCAGGCTGAAACCATGAAGCCTTGTTACTGATACTCCTGCATCAGCCTTTTGTCCAATATTGGCTATTATCCTTTCTGCTTGCTCCAGGCTGGTAAAGGTACCATATATTACTTTGTAGCCGGCTTCCTCCAAAATAAAGCCGTTAAGCTTTTTATTCCTGATGCTTTTCAGGTATTTCCCGGCTTCTGCAAGACTTGCCGAGCTTTTTAGCTCCACCCTGTAGAAGTCCCTGCCTTCTATTTCATAACTATGGCTGAATACGGCATTACTGCTCTGGTATTCAGATTCTGCCTGAGCATCGATACTGCTGTTACTGTCATACATGCTCATTAAAAGAAAAGAAGCGGCAACTGTAAACAACGGGACAATCAAAAGAAACAGAAAAAGAACTCTTTTTCTGATTTTATTCCTTTTCATTTTTCTTTCGTATCTCGTCATATTCAATATAACCACCCCAAAATAATTATACAATACAGCAATTATAAAAAGAATATAAATATTGAATTTACCGTAGAAAAATACCGATAAAGTAAATAAGGACCTTAATTGTTGATATATGTCCCAATTTGTTATAGAATATAGTAAATACTTACCTTATACAGGAGATGATCAGGATGCCTTCAAATATACTGTCAGGTATTCTCCATGAAAAGCTTTCAGAGATACAAAGCCAGCTTCCGTCCTTTGTCAGGCTTGTGAAGACTCCCTCCTCAAGCTTTGAAAATGTGCTTGAAGGTGAGCTTGCCAAATCCCCGGATAATAAAACCGGCAAAAGCAGCGATTATGACCGGCTGATTGAGGCTGCGTCAAAAAAATACAACATCAGCAGCAATATAATAAAGGCTGTGATCAAAGCAGAATCCGGCTTTAATTCCACAGCGGTATCAAGGACCGGTGCCATGGGACTCATGCAGCTTATGCCCGGAACTGCGTCGGCCCTGGGAGTTCAGGATGCTTTCGATCCCTCTGAAAACATAGACGGCGGAGTCAGATATCTTAAGGAAATGCTGTCTGAGTTCGGCGGCAGCCTTGAGCTTGCACTTGCCGCATATAATGCCGGCCCCAACAGCGTCAAAAAATACGGTGGCATACCTCCCTATGAGGAAACTCAGAATTACGTAAGGAGCATAATGTCCAACCTGAAAAACAAGGTATGACACTTCTGTCATACCATTTCTTTTTTCATTATAATAAAATCGGCAGCCAGATTTTTTAGCTGGATATATTGTTCAATAGTCCTGAAATAGCTGAACTCAAGCTTCTGCCAAAAAAACCTTCCTACTTCGTTTCCGCCTATTACACCAATAAAGAACCTTTTGACATCATAGCTCTTGTTAAGCATATCGATCAGTGCAATTACAGCTTTTGTGCCTATCCCCTGCCTCTGATGCCTGTTGTCGATAAGTATGGAGGATATCCACGCTTCTTCGCTGTTTTCGTAATCGATCCTGCCTTTTACTACCCCAACCAGATTCAAAGCCGTACCTTTGTCAAGAAATATGCCTGTAAAG
>JAEXXN010000352.1 GCA_023405875.1 Bacillota bacterium
TGTCTATATAGTGCAGCGCCTTTTTATACTGGCAAAGTATCTTATACACCTCTGCAATATTATTGTACATTATGCATTTCGCCTTCATGTCATTTCTGTCAACCGCACACAGTGCTTTTGCATAATACATCAGAGCGGTCTTCAGATCCTTCTGCCGTTTGTGCAGAAGTCCTATATTCATTATCGCAAGCCCTGTATCCCTGTTATCCCTTGCATATTCCAATGCCTTGTCAAGCATAAGCCTGGAGCGCTCATACTCCTGCATGCTGCTCAAAAGCACCCCGAATCTGAAATAGTGGAGATACAGGGTTTTGTTGTCCGTCTTATGAAGCTGCTTAAGCAATACCTCCGTCTCCTCGTTATATCTTTTTGAGTAGATATACTCATGGTTATAGAAGTATATCAGCCCTAATTCGGAATAGTACCTGGCAAGCAGACTTGTGCATTTTTTGCCGCTTAAAAGGTCTATGGAAAGCTGCATTGCTATTACCGCTTTGTTGAGATTATCCGCCTGAAAGTAATACATGCTGATATTCCTATACATTTTTGACATTTCAATCTGCATATCTTCTTTTATGCAAAGGTCCCTGAGCTCCTCAAGAAACCTGAGATCGCTTTCCATATTATACTCATTTATATTTCTTGTGACCAGTTCAACACAATCCTCTATTTTTCTGTGTTCTGACATCTCTTTGATATTTTCTGCTGTCAGCTTCAAAGATTTCACCGCCATTGTAAAAGTTTTATACCTATTGTAGCATTTATATTTTACTTTTTTTGTATTTTCCGCTGGATTGTAGTCATTATTATATGAATTGTAATATTCGCTCCGTTTTTGTATTATTTCGCGCATAAAAAATAAAGTATGAATAAATCATACCTTTACCTGTTTCTTTAAGCATGTATTTTGCTTGAGCACATGTTGAATATCCAATAATAAAGCAGGAGGAACTATTGCTCCCCCTGCTTTATTATCCTGCCATGCCTGCCGTTATAGTCCTACGTCGTCTACTTTACAAGGTGTTACTATACTCTGACCTTTGCCTATCCTTAGTCCTACATCGTCTACTGCAAATACGGCTGCAGTTGTTGACATGATAATTAATAATGCAAGCATAAGACTTACTAATGTTTTCTTCATACTAGACACCACCTTTCATATTAGTTTTTCAGCTCTTTCAGACATAATCGTATATTCTCAAGGCGTACCTTAAGGTCTTTTAAGTACTCCCCGTTGTCGTATTTGTTGTCCTCAACAAGCTTTATTACGGCAGTTTCAAGTCTTTTAAGTATGTTCCTGTCCTCGCTCCCTATTACGATCATATTGCTTATGCCTTCAATTATAAGACTTTTATACAAGTGGAAATCCTTTACCCTGTTTAACAGTGCGATGAATTCATCCAGCACTGATTCCCTTTCGCCGGTCAATATCTTTATTTCTGTAAATGTATTGAAGTATACGAACATTCGGGATAAATCATTATCAGATATACACTTGAAGGCTTTCTCTATGTAGTAGATCGCCTTATCATACTGCCCAAGTATTTTATAAACCTCTGCTATATTGTTGTATACTATTCCCTTGGTTTTTATATCGCTTTCATTCAGTAAGCAAAGGGCTTTGCTATAATATCTGAGGGCAGCCTTCAGATCTTTTTGCCTTTTATGCAAAAGGCCGATGTTCATTATAATCAGTCCTGTATCCTTTTCATCCTCTGAATACAATAGTGCCTTTTCAAGCTTTAACCTTGAAGCTGCATATTCCTGCATATTACTCAGAAGTATTCCGTATCTGCAATAGTGTAGATATAGGCTTTTCTTATCTATATCGGAGACCTGCTGAAGAAGCTCTTCTGTCTCTTCATAATACCTTCTGGCGTATAAATATTCTCGATTATAGAAGTATACCAAGCCCAGCTCGGAGTAATATTCAATGAGTATGTTTGTACTGTTTTCTCTTTTAAGCACATCTACGGCCCGCTGCATCGACATTAGCGATTTAGCGAAATCGTTTGTATAAAAATGGTACATACCGATGTTTCTATGCATTTTCGCCGTTTCTACCGGCATATTCTCCTTTATGCAGAGGTCCTTGAGATTCTCTAAAAAAGTAAGGTCACTTTCCTTTTTATATTCAGTTATTTCATTTGTGACCAAGTCAACTTTTACTGATATTTGTTGGTGTTCTGACGTTTCTATAACACTATCTGCTGTCAGCTTCAACAATTTCACCGCCATTATTTCATCTTTAAACATATTATATCATATTTTTTTACATTTATGGCGAATGCTGTTGAAATGTATCATATATTATATAAACTGCAATATATTTGATGTTTTTGCAGTTCATATAATAAAAATAAGAAAACCAGGGTTGGAGGAATCCTACCCTGGCCTCTATATCTATGAAAAAAACATCTGCTACCCCGTTATAAAATGTATACTCCGTTCTTTTGTACCAGCCTGCCGTCTGCGTATATTTCTCCGTTGGTCCTCAATTCCTTTATCATGTCCCAATGAAGCGCCGAAGTATTGTCGCCTCCCGAGCCTTCATAGGCATTACCGGCTGCAAGATGTATGGTCCCGCCTATCTTCTCGTCGAACAGAATATTCTTTATGAATTTCTTGATCCCATAATTCAGGCCTATCCCGAATTCGCCCAGGTATCTGGCACCTGCATCGGTGTCCAGCATCTGGTTCAGGAATTTTTCATTTCCGGCTGCCCTTGCGTCTATTATCTTGCCGTCTTTGAATTCCAGCCTCACGCCATCTACCTGGTTCCCGTACCTTATAGCCGGAAATTCGTAATATATGTGTCCTTCAGCAGAATTTGTCACAGGGGAATAATAAACCTCTCCGTCAGGTACATTATTCTGCCCGCTGCATTTTATCCCTTTCCTGCCCCTTATGCTGAAGCTGAGGTCTGTATCGTTCCCTACTATCCTTACAGTTTCCGCTTCATCAAATATACCGGTTATCCTGTCCATATCCCTGTCCATTTTTTCATAATCCACCAGAACGGCGTCAAACAGAAAGTCCTCATATTCCTCAAGGGACATTGCGGCATCCTGCGCGAAAGCCTCCACCGGATAATTTGTAAGGACCCATCTCTTTGCCATAATTTTCTTCAGTAACGGCGAAAGTGCCTTGTTGTACTCCATATTCTTCCTGGAATCCACATTTGAGAGGTGCTTGGTATTCTCAGGAGCTTCTATCACCAGTACCGCATCCGCCTTTTCATAAATACCGTCATACATGGCACTGATATTTTCAAGCTGCCTGGGAGTGGCATTTTCCATAAAATACTTGCGCTGCGGGTCGGATAGCACATGCACAAATGCATTTGCCCCTTTATCAACTACTCTTCTGTAAAATTCATCTATAAGGGGCTTTGCAAGGTAGCCTGTGCGGATAACTACATTTTCTCCCTCTTTTACCTTCAGTGAATGCTCCAGCAGAATTTCAGCAAACTTGCCGAGTCTTTGATCCTTCATCGTGCTTCTCCCTTCAATATTGTATGATTATAAAATTTTATAATCAGCTCATATACCTGTTATTATAAGCTTTTTTACTTTGTATGGCAATTGTCAGGAAAAAAAATACCCCTTAACGGGGTGAATAAGATGAATCAGTTTCCATGTTTTTTATATTATTGACTATTTTTTCCTGTTCTATTCAAGTTAAGCTTTACAAACGGAAAGCTCAGATAATTTTGAGAAAAGCTCAGGATTATGCTTTTTCATATTAATAGGTTTTCCATTGCTGTTTGCAAAAGCGTGCCCTGTCTCTCCTTCTGCCAGCAAAGCTCCGTCCCCGGTTCTCACAAGCTGGTAGGAAAAGATCATCCTGGCAACGGTTAAGTCCTTGACGGTAGTTTTTACCGCCAGCTCGTCGTCATACCTGGCTGGGCTCCTGTATCTGCAGTGTGTCTCCGTCACAGGAAGCATTACTCCCAGCTCTTCCATTTCCCTGTAGGATATCCCCACTGCAGCTCTGAGGAAATCAGTTCTGCCCATTTCAAAGTATATATAATAATTGGGATGGTAAATTATCCCCATCTGGTCTGTTTCTCCGTATCTTGTTCTGAGTATCGTCTCATGTACCTTCAATTTATGATCCTCCTGTGAACCTATACTGTGTTGGTCATAAAGGCGGAAAGCATGAAATGCTTTCCCTGCACGGGTGCTATGGGCAATAGTGCCGCATTTATAGATCTTTTGTAGCGCCGCTGTATATGAGTCCTCTCGCCGTATCCATCGTAATGATCTGGCCATCCCTGAGAAGCTTTACTGCATTTCCTACGCCTACTATAACCGGCTTTCCGAGTACAATACCCACAATTGCTCCGTGGGAGGTGATGCCACCTTCTTCTATGATAAAGGCAGACGCTCTTTCCATAAGCGGCACCATTTCCTTGTCGGTAGCATTTACAACAAGTATATCCCCATCCTTCAGCTTATCCCAGTCCTTCTCAATATCAGCTACCACCGTTACTTTTCCTGTGACCGATTTGTCTCCGATACCTATTCCCTTTGCCAATATCTCACCTACTATATGCACCTTTATCAGGTTGGTAGTTCCTGCAATACCTGAGGGTATACCTGCCGTTATAACAACAAGGTCGCCGCTTTTTATAAGTCCTGCCGTAACCGCAGAATCAACTGAGAAATCTATTATCTCATCAGTTACCTCTGAATAGGGGACCCTTACGGGATAGACTCCAAAGCTCAGGCACAGCTTACGCATGACGTTGACGTCAGAGGTGGCGGCAATTATCGGCGCCTTGGGCCTGAACTTGGATACCATTCTTGCTGTTGAGCCTGATTGTGTCGGAGTTATTATTGCTGCTGCCTGCAGCTCAAAGGCAGTTGTACAGGAGCTGTGGCTTATGGCAGTGGCAATGGTTATCTTCCTTCCCGAGAAGCCCTGGAGGCTTTTGCCGTAGTCCAGCTCCCGCTCTGTTCTCTCAGCTATCAAAGACATCGTCTTTACTGCTTCTATGGGATATTTTCCTGCGGCAGTTTCTCCCGACAGCATTATTGCATCGGTACCGTCAATTATTGAATTTGCTACGTCAGTTACTTCCGCTCTTGTGGGGCGCGGGTTCCTGATCATGGAATCAAGCATCTGGGTCGCAGTAATGACCGGCTTGCCCATTTCGTTGGCTTTCCTTATAAGCAGCTTCTGTATCATGGGAATATCCTCTGTGGGTATCTCCACCCCAAGGTCTCCCCTTGCAACCATAAGGCCGTCACAGGTCCTCAGTATGTCGCCCAGGTTATCCACGCCTTCCTGGTTCTCTATCTTTGCTATTATCTGTATATGCTTCCCGCCGTTCTGCTCAAGTACCTTTCTTATTTCAAGTACATCGGTAGCCGTTCTTATAAAGGAGGCAGCTACAAAATCCACCTGGTTTTCTATTCCGAAAATCAGGTCGGCAATGTCCTTCTCAGTAATTGCAGGCAGCTTTGAGGTAGCTCCGGGTATGTTCACATTTTTCCTATCCCCAAGGATCCCTCCGTTCAGCACTTCACAGATAACATCGGTAGCATTTTTGTCCACGACGGTCAATTCTATAACACCGTCGGCTATCAGTATTTTTGAACCGATGGACACCTCACCGGGAAGCTCTTTATAGGTAATGCTGCACTGTGTATTGTCACCCTGTATGTCTCTTATGGTAAGTGTAAACCTCTGCCCCTTCTCCAGGTCAGCCCTTCCGTCCTTGAAATATCCAAGTCTTACTTCAGGCCCCTTGGTGTCCAGCATAATTGCAACCGGCCTTCCCAGCCTTTCTCTGACCCTCTTTATTGCGTCTATCCTTCTCTTATGCTCAGAATGGTCTCCATGGGAAAAATTCAGCCTTGCAACGTTCATACCTTCACTTACAAGCTGCTCGATCATTTCTTCACTTTCACTGACCGGGCCTATGGTACATACTATCTTTGTCTTTCTCATGCTATTTAACATCCCATCTCTTTAACTTCTTTTCTATAAGCTTCTTCTGAAGTCTCGCATATCTTGGAATTCCGTTTTCCATACGTATTTTTACTTCGCCTTCTACCAGAGGCCTCACGTAGTCTATGAATGGCTGCCTTACAAAGTTAAGCTCTTCATCTATCCACTCGGAAGGAATCTTTTTTTCCTTATTGGCAACATCGTCAAGGTCTATAAGCTGAGTTTCACAGGTATATTCCTTTCCTTTGCCCCTTGCCATTCCTACCATCTTTCCGGTATGTCCCTCAATTGCATATCTGACTGCCATCTGTCCGCACATGAAGCTTTCCTCATTATCGGTCAGCGATGCACAATGGGCGGCACATCTCTGTATACTGCTGTAGTTGACCGTCCTTACTTTTTTGCACAGGTTTTCCAGTACATAACGCTCAAGGACTTCACTGGCACCGCCAAGCTGTACATGTCCGAAGGCATCCTTTGCTGCATTGGGGTCTTCCATTTCAGATACATATCTTCCGTCCTCTGTTTTGATGCCTTCTGAGAAGGCTATTACGGCATAGTTGTATTTATCAAGGGCATATTTTACATCCTGGCCGAATTTTTCAAAGGAAAAGGGTACTTCAGGTAAATATATGAAATGCGGTGCATCATCTTCATATTCCTTTGCCAGAGCTGCGGAGCCCGTTATCCAGCCGGCATTTCTTCCCATCAGCTCACAGATCGTAACTGTGGGGTAGTTGTATACCCTTGCATCCAATCCCACTTCCTTTATTGAGGTTGCTATAAACTTTGCCGCGCTTCCAAAGCCCGGAGTATGATCGGTAATAGGAAGGTCATTGTCTATTGTCTTGGGAACTCCGACAGACCTGAGCTCATAGCCTACTCTTACAGCATACTGGCTTACCTTGTTTGCCGTATCCATTGAATCGTTTCCGCCTATGTAAAAGAAATATCTTATATTATGTGCTTCAAACACATCTATGATCCTTCTGTAGTCACCTTCGCTTGCCTCTATTGATTTTAGCTTGTACCTGCAGGAGCCCAGGGCAGAAGCGGGTGTTACCTTCATAAGCTCCAGCTCCTCCGGCGATTCCTCATTGAAAAGAAAAAGGTCTTCATTCAATATCCCGGCTACCCCATGAAGTGCACCGTAAACCTTATCTATTTCCCCCGATTTGAAGGCCTCCTGTATAACACCGCAAGCACTGGCGTTTATTACAGCCGTCGGACCTCCGGATTGAGCTACCAAACAATTTCCTTTTAATATAGCCATAAAAATCTCTCCTTTTTGTAGTAAAATATTTTTTGTATAATCAGACCAAGAGCACCTATACAA
>JAEXXN010000365.1 GCA_023405875.1 Bacillota bacterium
CATCATAAGGTGAAAATAACTGATGAAGCCATAAAGGCAGCGGTGGACCTTTCAGACAGATATATAGCAGACAGGTTCCTTCCCGATAAGGCAATAGACCTGGTGGATGAGGCAGCGTCAAAGGTGAGGATAAAGCTGTTCACAGCACCTCCCGATATGAAAAAGCTGGAGGAGGATCTGGCAGCTCTTGACAAGGAAAAGGCCGAGGCAATCAGCCTCCAGAACTATGAAAGGGCGGCACAGCTGAGGGATGACATGCAGCGCCTGAGACAGCAACTGGAGGACAGCAAAAAGAGCTGGAACGACAAGGCTTCCTCCAAGGATTCCGTTGTTACTGAAGAGGACATTGCGGCAATTGTATCAAGCTGGACGGGAATCCCGGTAACCAAGCTGGCTGAGGAGGAGTCCAGGAAGCTGCTTAATCTGGAATCAATACTCCATAACAGGGTAGTAGGCCAGGAAGAGGCTGTTGTAGCAGTTTCAAAGGCAATAAAAAGGGCGAGAGTGGGGCTCAAGGATCCCCAAAGGCCGGTAGGCTCCTTTATATTCCTGGGACCGACGGGGGTAGGAAAGACCGAGCTTTCCAAGGCATTGGCAGAAGCCTTGTTCGGTGATGAAAATGCAGTGATCAGGATAGATATGTCTGAGTATATGGAGAAGCACACAGTATCAAAGCTTATAGGTTCACCTCCGGGATATGTGGGTTATGAGGAAGGAGGGCAGCTCACTGAAAAGGTAAGAAGAAAACCTTATTCGGTAGTGCTTCTGGATGAGATAGAAAAAGCCCATCCCGATGTGTTCAATGTGCTGCTGCAAATACTTGACGACGGAAGACTCACTGACGGCAAGGGAAGAACTGTAGATTTCAAGAACACTATTGTCATAATGACCTCCAATGTCGGTGTAGGAACTATCAGGAAGCAGGCAGTGCTCGGATTTTCAACCTCGACCAATGAAAAGGCCGACGCGTATGAAAAAATGAAGGACAATATAATGGAAGAGCTTAAACGGACCTTCAGACCGGAATTTCTGAACAGGATCGATGAGATAATCGTATTCCACCAGTTGGAGGAAGCGCATCTCAAGCAGATCGTAGAGCTTATGCTGAAATCACTGCTTGGAAGGATCGATGAGATGAATATCAGCATTGAGGTTGCTGACGATGCAAAGCTGCTCCTGGTGGAAAAAGGCTATGACCAGGCATACGGAGCAAGACCGCTGAGGCGTGCCATACAAAAGCTGGTGGAGGACCAGTTGTCGGAGGAAATGCTCAAGGGAGATATTAAGCCTGGTTCAGCAGTCCTGATAGATGCAGAGGATGGCAAACTGGTTTTCAAAAGCAAATAGAACTTTTCAATCCCCCCATTGGCCTTGGATGGCTGCAGGGGGATTGTTTTGTCCGGCAGCCGGACACATTGGTGGTTTATAATATTGGCAAATATAGTATAATAGAATAAGACAACTGTGAAAAAAGTTTGAATGTTTGGGAATAATTGCAGTAACGGTATAGTTTCCCGGAAGCTTTGGCTTAAAATGTACTTGCGGGTGGATAGGAGTGTTTTGATGGCAAAGGTAAAAACAAAATTCGTATGCAATGAATGCGGGAGTGAATCACCCAAGTGGATGGGAAAGTGTCCGGAGTGCGGTCAGTGGAATACTCTTGTAGAAGAAGTGGAACAGAAGGAGAACCGGCTGGAGCAGAGGCTTCTTGGAGTGCTGTCAAAACCGGAATCACTGTCGGATATATCCGATAATATAGAGGAACGGCTGAGTACAGGCAGCTCTGAGCTGGACAGGGTAATGGGAGGCGGTGTTGTCAAGGGTTCCCTTGTACTGGTCGGCGGCGATCCCGGTATAGGCAAGTCCACCCTGCTGCTGCAGATATCAAACAATATCGGCAATAAGGGCCTCAGAGTATTGTATATATCGGGGGAGGAATCGGCGGCCCAGATAAAGCTCAGGGCTTCCAGAATGGATGTAAGGTCGGGGAATATATTCCTGGTATCCGAAACCAACACACGTAATGTTGATGCATATGTAAGGGATATAAAGCCTGATATTCTTATAGTCGACTCGATACAGACAATGTACAATGCGGAAATATCCTCCGCGCCGGGAAGTGTAAGCCAGGTAAGGGAAGCCACCCTGGGCTTCATGAAAATTGCAAAGCAGGACGGTATAGCAACCTTTATCGTAGGACATGTGACAAAGCAGGGAGCAATAGCTGGTCCCAGAGTTCTTGAACACATGGTGGACACAGTGCTCTATTTTGAGGGAGAGACACATATGTCGTACAGGGTGCTCCGCGCCGTTAAGAATAGATTCGGATCTACAAATGAAATCGGTATTTTTGAAATGGGAGACAAAGGACTTTCAGCAGTAGTAAATCCTTCTGAGATGCTTTTGTCGGGAAGAATGAAGGGTGCATCAGGCTCCTGCGTGATTTCAACCATGGAGGGAACAAGGGCAATGCTGGTGGAGGTTCAGGCCCTTCTGAGCCATACCAGCTTCGGAGTACCAAGGAGAAATGCCACGGGGGTCGACTACAACAGGGTTATGCTGCTTATGGCGGTACTTGAAAAAAGGGTCGGCATGCAGCTTGGAAGCAGCGATTCCTATGTCAAT
>JAEXXN010000517.1 GCA_023405875.1 Bacillota bacterium
CGCTAAGGCTTGCTGCAGAGTACAGTCCCAGATATACCAGGTAGCAGCCCTTGAGATAGATAAGGGTAAAAATAATATATTGTTAAGGGGAATTGATCAATATGGAATTGCGCAAGGATTTTATATATTCTCTGGTTGTACCTACGAGCATGGGCGTGCGCATCACCCCTGCAAACGGACAGCCTGTTCACAGCAGCAGCACCTTTACAATGCAGGCCACAAGTGCCGAAACCAATGTAGCAAGCATTTCTTCCTATCTCGGTCTTCCTGTCAAGGTACTGACAGCCTTTGTTAAGGACAGCCCTATTGCGAGGTTTATAAAAAATGATCTGGCAGGCCGGCATATGGCCTATGAGGGTGCAGAGGTGCCCCAGGGAGGGCCCTGGGGTTACCGGCACCAGTTCAACATAGCGGACAGCGGCTACGGCTCCCGCGGACCCAGGGTGCATAACGACCGCGCCGGCGAAGTGGGCCGGACCCTCAATATCAAGGACTTCGACTTAGACCGGATATTCGGAAGGGAGGGCGTTCAGATTCTGCACCTGTCGGGGCTGGTTGCGGCGCTTTCTCCTGAAACAAGCGCATTTTGCCTTGAAATTGCGAGATTTGCAAAGAAATATGGAACGAGGATCTCCTTTGATCTGAATTATCGCGCATCCTTCTGGAAGGATAGGGAAAAGGAGCTCAGGGATATCTTTACTGAGATTGCAGGCATTTCGGACATCCTGGTGGGAAATGAGGAGGACTTCCAGCTATGCCTGGGAATAGAAGGCCCTGAAGCAGGCGGAAAAGATATTGCGGCTAAAACTGAAAGCTTCAAAATCATGATAGGCCGTGTTAAGCAAGTATTTCCCAATGCTTCGGTATTTGCAACCACACTGCGCCAGGTTATAAGCACAAACTGCCATTTGTGGGGTGCAATCATGCTGGAGGGCGAGAACTGGCATGTGGCGGAACCCCGTGAAATTACCGTCCTTGACCGCATTGGAGGCGGAGATGGCTTTGTGGGCGGAATGCTCTACGCCATTCTGAAAGGCTGGGAACCGGAGAAATGGGTTCAGTTCGGCTGGGCAAGCGGGGCATTGGCAACGACCTTCCTTACCGACTATGCCCAGCCTGACGATGAAGAGCAGATCTGGAGCATTTGGCAGGGGAATGCAAGAGTGAAACGGTAATATAAACAATGGGGTGAATTTATGAAGGAAATTTTGATTAAAGCCTCCGGTGAAGCAGGAATAAATGATGATGAGCTGCTCCAGTCTCTTGAGCAGTCCATCTCGGGTAAGAAACCACAGCTCAAAAAGGTCCTTCTCCTGCCTCCTGATTTTACAAGGATGCATTCAGGGGCAGGAAAGCTTACGGCAATGTACTATGAAATGCTGAAGGACAGCTGCAAAGTGGAAATAATGCCTGCCCTTGGAACTCACGAGCCTATGAGCCGTCAGGAATGGGAGGACTTTTTCGGCAAAGGGGTTCCCATTGACTGTATGGTGGTGCACAATTGGAGGAAGGATGTTGTAAAAATAGGCCAGGTCCCGGGGGAATATGTGGGCAGCATATCTGAAGGTCTGGTGAAAGACCCAATTGATGTTGAGGTAAATAAGCGCCTGCTGGACAAAAGCTATGACCTTGTGATCTCCATAGGGCAGGTGGTTCCTCATGAGGTAGTGGGAATGGCCAATTACAGCAAGAATATATTTGTAGGCTGCGGCGGAAGCAGCATGATCAACAGCTCTCATATGCTGGGCGCTTTCTACGGCATGGAAAGGATCATGGGAAGGGATGACTCCCCTGTAAGAAAGGTATTCGATTATGCTGAAGAAAACTTTATCAGGGATATTCCCTTAATATATGTTTTGACAGTCACCACGGCGGCAGAGGGAAAGGTATGCATTCATGGGCTTTTCATAGGGAGAAGGAGAAAGCTTTTTGAAGAAGCTGTGAGGCTCAGCCAGGAAAAGAACCTGAGCTTTGTTGATAGGCCTTTAAAAAAGGTTGTTGTTTATCTTGATGAAAAGGAATTCAAAAGCACATGGCTGGGGAACAAGGCTGTTTACAGGACAAGGATGGCAATTGCCGACGGCGGGGAGCTTATTGTACTGGCACCGGGTGTCAGGAAGTTCGGGGAAGATGATAAAAATGACGAGCTTATAAGAAAGTACGGCTATGTGGGAAGAAAGAAGGTCCTTGAGCTGGTTAAGGAAAATGAGGACCTGAAGAAAAACCTGTCGGTAGCTGCACACCTTATTCACGGTTCTTCCGACGGAAGATTTTCCATTACCTATGCCGTGGATAAGCTGTCCAAAGAGGAGGTCTCCGCAGTAAATTTCGGATATATGCCTTTGCAGGAGGCATATAAGCTGTACGCTCTGGAAAAGCTTAAGGACGGCTTCAATACCCTGGAAAATGGAGAAGAGATTTTCTATATAAGCAACCCGGCGTTGGGCCTATGGGCTGACAGGAAGGCGTTTGCATAATTGTAGAGTGGCAATATAAGGGCGGAACGGTTTAGAACCGTTCCCTACAGCCTATACATAATCTTGTTGTTCCGTAGGGAACGGTTCGTAACCGTTCCGGTTATTGCACATCCTTCATATTATACAGCAGCCCACATTTTTATCAAACTCCCGAATAAGCCGAGAAGCCGCCGTCGATTGGTAGCACTATACCGTTTACAAAGCTTGAGGCCTCTTCGCTTGCCAGGAACAGAAGCGCTCCTATAAGCTCTTCCGGCTCGCCGAACCTGCCCATAGGGGTGCTGTTAAGTATCTTGTGGGAACGGGGAGTCAAGCTTCCGTCAGGGTTTTTAAGAAGGGCTTCATTCTGCTTCGTTACAAGAAAGCCCGGTGCTATGGCATTTACCCGTATGCCTACCTTGGAAAAATGGACTGCAAGCCATTGCGTAAAGTTTGATACGGCAGCCTTTGAACCTGAATAGGCAGGGATTTTTGTGAGAGGTGTAAATGCATTCATTGAAGAAACATTTATTATGCTGCAGCCCTTCCTGCCTACCATATCCCTTGAAAATTCCTGTGAGGGCAGCAGGGTACCGAGGAAGTTAAGGTCAAGCACCGCTTTTATCCCTTGCTCATCAAGGTCAAAGAAAGTAATTATATCTTTATTTTCCCCCTCCAGGTCTTCAGGGTATAAATATTCTTTGGTGGTCGTCCCCCTGGGATCGTTTCCTCCTGAACCGTTTATAAGTATGTCGCAGGGACCCAGCTTTGCCAGTATGACTTCATGTGCTTTTTTCAGGCTTTCCTTATCAAGCACATCGGCCGCAACCCCTATTGCCGTTTTACCCTTAGCCGTGACTTCGGCAGCTTTCTTTTCGGCAAGGGTCAGCTTCCTGCCGAGTATCGCCACCTTTGCGTTGCATTCTGCAAGTGCATCCACCCAGGAGCCTCCGAGAACTCCCGTTCCCCCTGTAACTACCACTACCTTATCGCTCAAATCTATGTTGAAAGGTAATTTCATTTGCTTTCCTCCTTTGCCGGTCTTTTTAAAAGTTTCTGACAACTCCCCGGTATGTATACTAAATGTCTTAATTGTAGCAATAATAAACGAAAATTAATATGTTATTCTTGCTGTAGAACTTGCAAAAATTGCTCATATAAAATACCATATGCCTATTATTAATTAGGAGGGGATCGCTTGAGAAGTAAGACCCATAAGTATTTAAGCCGTCAATACATGCTGTCAAGTGATTATGAAATATTCCATTACTCAAACGCAGACCTCACCGGTATAAGCCTTCACCACCACGATTTTTACGAATGTTATTTTTTTATTTCAGGAGACATAACATATCTTATTGAGGGCAAGGCCTACAAGCTAAAGCCCGGAGACATAGTTTTGATAAACTCAAAGGAACTGCACCAGGCAGTTATAAACAATATAGAGCCAAAATACCAAAGGATCGTGCTATGGATAAGCAGGACATTTTTGAAGGAGCTTTCCGCTGAAGAAGCAGATTTGTCCCTTTGTTTTGAAGGAGCCGACAGAAAAAATGTTTTAAGAGGGGATACTGAGCTCAAAAAGAATATGAAAACACTGCTTGGTAAGCTTCTTGACCTTGAATATTACACGGGAATAGGAAAAAAGCTCCTTTATAAGGCCTATATTGCCGAAATAATGATACGCCTGAATAATCAAGCCTCCAGTGATGCGGTACATTTGGGCGACGACATAAAAAAGAACCCTCTGATCGACGGAATGATAGAGTATATAAATATGCACATGGAGGAGGACATTACAATCGATAAGCTGTCCGAGCACTTTTACCTCAGCAAGTTTCACCTGTCAAGGGAGTTCAAAAAGTATATGGGAACCACCATACACAGATACATAGTTCAAAAGAAGCTTATAGAAGCAAAGGAGCTTATAATTAAACATACTCCCATAATAGAGGTCTATAAGCAATGCGGCTTCGGAGATTATTCCAATTTCTTCAGAGCCTTTAAAAATGAGTATGGGGTTACACCAAAGCAGTTTTATCAAGCTATGAGATAGTAATATGTATTTTCTCCACCTTTCCGCTCCTCACATCCCCGGAATAAGGC